>CAZMFY010000085.1:0-9222 GCA_964565635.1 uncultured Oscillospiraceae bacterium | reverse complement strand
TGTTCATGGGGCCGCTGGAGGTCTCCAAGCCCTGGAGCAAGCAGGGCGTGGAAGGCGCCCGCCGCTTCCTGAACCGGGTATGGGCTTTCTTCACAAAGGAGGAAAGCCTGACAGAGGACAGCGACGGCACGCTGGACCGGGTCTACCATCAGACGGTCAAAAAGGTCTCCCAGGATTTCGAGGCGCTGGGCTTCAATACCGCCATCAGCCAGATGATGATCTTTGTCAACGCCTGTTATAAAAACGGAACCTGCCCCAGGCCGTATGCCGAGAGCTTTGTGAAGATGATCTCCTGCATCTGCCCTCATATCGGCGAGGAGATGTGGGAAATCCTGGGGCACGGCGAATCCCTGGCCAGGGAGCCCTGGCCTGTCTGGGATGAGGAGAAGATCAAGGAGGATACGATTCAGATCCCCGTGCAGGTAAACGGCAAGGTCCGCGCCACGGTTGAAATCGCCGTGGATGAGGATCAGGCTTCCGTCCTTGAAAAAGCGCATGCCATGAAGAATGTGCAGGTCGCCATGGGCGGCAAAACCGTGGTAAAGGAAATCTACGTCAAGGGCCGGATTGTTAACATCGTCGTAAAATAAGCGTTTTCCTTATCTATGCCTTCCGTCGCTTCCGGAAGGCATTTTCTTTTAGCCGATTTCTAAAAAAAGTGGATGTTTGTTCTTTAAAATATTAAAAAACATCTTGACATCGTAATAATTCCGAAATAAAATTATGAAGTGGAATACTAGTTTCGAGGTGATTATCCATGGCGATGAAATACAGTCGTTTGGTCGCGCTGGTGCTGGCCCTGGGCCTGGTGCTCACGGGCTTCTCCTGGCCCGAAACAGGGGCTCAGGCTGAGGAGACCGTCTACGGCATGGTCATCAACAGCAGCGTCAAGCTTCGGAAGGATGCGACCGCCGGCTCCGCCACCTGGTTTACCCTGCCGGTGGGATGGGTTTGTGAGATTCGCAGTGAGAAGAGCAGCGGCGGTACCCACTGGTATCGGGTGATCGCGCCGCATCCGGAAGCCAAAGATCTCTCCACGGCCAGGACGTACTGGGGATACATCTCTTCGGATTATTTCCGGCCGCTGACGGAGCAGGAAACAGCGGATTATCTGGCAACCAGATCCGTTTCCACGGCGGCGGTTTCCTCTCCCGCGACCGGCTCCGCAGCCGGAACCACGTCTTCCTCCGGCGGTTCTTCTTCTACCGCTGCCGCTTCCGGTACCACCGGATCCATCACCAACGGCGGCACCAATTTCCGGGAAGGTCCCGGCAAGAAGTATCGCAGCATGATGCGTCTGGATCGGGGAACGGTGGTAAACATCACCAGTATTCCTTCCAGCATCGGGGCCGACGAATGGTATGGCGTCAGCTACGCCGGGCTGAACGGATATGTCAACAGCGAATTTATTCGGGTGCTTTCCGGAGGGAATTCGGCGCAGGTGACCGTCAGCCCCACCGCAACGCCTACCCCGCCGCCCAGCACCAGCGGGTATAACGCGGTGCAGCTGGTTTTGAGCTCCGCCCATCTGCGGACTTCTCCCAACGGTTCCTATGACCGGGATAACGACTGGGAAGGCACGGGTTCCGTGCTGCCCCTGGCGGGAAATGCCGCCACAGCCGGCGGCTACACCTGGTATCCGGTCAGCGCAAAGGGCGGCACCTATTATGTGCGGCAGGACTGCGTAACGCTGATTTCCACCTCCGCCGTCACGCCTGCCCCGTCCTCGGCCACGGCCACACCGGTTCCCGCCGCTACGGCGACAGCGGCACCCGCCGCGGTCGGCTACGTAAAAACCGTGAAGAGCGGCTGCAATCTGCGTTCCACCATCGCCGGCACAACGATTAAGCAGATCCCCAGGAACCGGACGCTGCCTTACCTCCTGACCCCGGTCAGCCAGCAAGGATATACCTGGTATTACGTTGACGCGGACGGCGTCCGGGGATATCTGCGCAGCGATGTCGTGAAGGTAGTTTCTTCCGACGGCTCCACCGTTACCGCCGCGCCCGACAGCGTCGTCCCGGCCGTGACCGCGGATCCGAACGCCACGGGCTATGTGAAGACCATCGCCTCCGAAGTGAATCTCCGGACCAAGGCGGGGTATTCTTCCACGATCGGCAGGGTGGCCAAGGGCGTCATCATGCCCTATTACGGAACGCCCACCACGGTCAAGGGCGTTACCTGGTATAACGTCCGCAGCAGCACCCTGGGAAACGGCTACATTCACGGCAGCTACGTAGCCGTCGTCAATGCGGACGGATCTGCCACCCCCACGCCGGAACCCACGCCGGTGCCCACCGGATCCGTGGTTACCGCGCCTTCGGGATCTCAGGTGGAAGCATCCTACAGCACGCTGAAGCTGGGCTCTACCGGTACCGCCGTACGGAATCTGGTTCAGGCCCTGAAGGACCGGGGATATTTCTCCGGCTCCGTCACGAATAAATATACCAACGATGTCCAGAAGGCCGTCAGGAACTTCCAGAAGGCCGCTGGGCTCAGCGTGGACGGCATTGCCGGCTCCGCAACCCAGCACGCCCTGTACGGCACGGTGCCCTACGGCGCAGCGGACAGCAATAATCTGACCATGACCCTCTATCCCGCCGAAAAGATCGACTGGTGGACAGGCGGTATCAACACCCTGTGGGCCAGAGGCACCAACTATAAAGTCTATGACGTGAAGACCGGTATCGTCTGGTGGGCTCACCGGTGGGCCGGCGGATACCACGCGGACGTGGAGCCGCTGACAGCGGCGGATACCGCCCGGCTCTGCAAGGCGTATGGGGTTACCTCCGCCAGCGAAATCAAGTCCAAGAACCTGTATCAGCGGCGGCCCTGTCTGGTGACCATCGGAAATCGGACCTTCGCCTGCTCCCTGTACGGAGTTCCCCACAATCCGGAAGGCGACACCATTTCCAACAATGATATGACCGGTCAGGTCTGTATCCACTTCACCAATTCCTGGACCCACAGCGGAAAGAAAGTGGACAGCCTCCATACCTCAGCCATCCAGTACGCCTGGGAGAATGCCCCCAACGGCCACAAGTAATTCACGTCAAAAAAGCCGCCGCCCGAATCGGGCGGCGGTTTTTTTATGGCTTTTTTCCTCATTTACTCCTGAAAGGGATCCATCGGAAGGGTACCTGTGGCCTGCATCCCTTACCTCATTTACTCCTGAAAGGGATCCATCGGAAGGATGCCTGTGGCCTGCATCCCTTTCCTCATTTACTCCTGAAAGGGATCCATCTGAAGGACAGCCGTATCCTCGCACAGGAAGGCCGCGTGCGGCGTATACACATACCGCCGGGCCGGATTCCGGGTGCCGAAGGGAACGAACTGATCCCGGCGCACCAGCAGACAGCAGGGGCTGCAGCCGTCAATATTATGCACCTTGTTCATCCGGTCTCTGGGGCCCCCGGCCCCGTTGCGCAGCCCCGCCTGATCGTTTCTTCCCCGAACCCACCCGCCGAAGGTGATCCGGTTTTTTTCGTCTACCAGCACGGGCGTCACACCCGCAACGCCGTCCATCTGCGCATACATCATAAGCTCCCGGAAGAAATGTCTGGTCATGACCATCCCTGCCGCATCCAGGAACAGCAGGTATTCGGCTTCGCTCTCTTCAGCCGCCTGGTTCAGGGTTTCATACAGGCTTTCCAGATCCGTCACCGCCAGCGTCGCCTGCAGCTGCGGCCAGGGCGATTGCTGCTTCAGATCCTCCCAGGCCGCTCTGCAGTCTTCCTCCCTGCTGCCGAAGATGACCGCCTCCGTGCTTCTGCCCCGGGGAAAATCGTACCACAGCCGTATTTTCTGGTCCACCGGAACCGCGATGACCGGGATCGGCGACAGATCCATGTTGGCCCGGCATCCGGACCACAGGCACTGATCCAGGTGGCGGCGGCTCAGGGACGAGGAAACCTTTCGCCAGGTATACAGCACATAAGGCACATGCGTGATCCGATCGGTCCGCTGCGCCACCCGCAGGTACAGCTCATGATCCTGGCTTCCCTCATATCCCTCCCGGAGTCCGCCGACTTCCCGCAGCAGCGCCGCCCGCAGAACCCCGAGATGACTCAGATAGTTGTCTGCCGCCAGGGTTTCCGGCTGGTAATCGGGCTTCCGATGGGGATCCATATGCCGGCGGCCGTTCTCCGTCATCATATCCTCATCGGAATACAGGAGATCCGGATGTTCCCGGGCGATGGCCTCCCCCATGCGCCACAGCGCATCCGGCGTCAACAGGTCGTCATGATCGCACAGGGCGATATATTCTCCCCTGGCCAGGGCAATCGCCTGATTGGTATTGCCCGCTATGCCCAGGTTCTTCTCGGCGTAAACCACCCGGAAGCGGGGCTCCTCCGCCGAGGCCGCATCCAATACGGCCCTTGTTTCAGGCAGGGTGCTTCCCCCGTCGTACAGAATCGCCTCCCAATCCCTGTAGGTCTGGTCCCTCAGGCTCTGAAGCAGTTCCCGCAAGAAAATTTCTTTCGTATTATAAACCGGAATCACCACGGAGATCAGTCCGGCCGCCGGCTGGTGCTCCCGCTGGGCCTGCAGCTCCTCCGGCGGCGTCGCTTCCCGTTTCCTTTGCCGGTCCCAGGTTCCGAAGATGACCTGCCCCGCCTTCTCCCCCACGCGCCGGACGGTATATCCGACGCCGTGAGTTCGCGCGTACGTTTTCAGCCTGCTGACGATGCTCATGTTGAAACTTCTCCAAAAAATATTATTCTTCCGCGGTTTATTTTCCTTAACCCATTGACAATCCTGTTTATGCAGGGTATACTTTCCTTAGATTTGTGTTATTTGGTCACAAAGGACGGAGGGAAAGCCATGGATTCCTTTATGTTAAAAACGATACCGGATGAACTGGCTTCCTTGGCAGTGGAAGGTTTCCATAAGCCGGGCAGCCTGACGCTGGCCAGCGGAGCTTGGATTCATGCGGCCGGCAGCTTTGTTCTGGAAAACGGCACCTACCCGCTGAAGGAACACGAACAATGGATCTGGCTTGCGGTGGAAACGGGAAATGTGCTGCTCCGGTGGGATCAGCATGACCTGCTGCTGAAAGCCGGCTCTACCTGCTTTCTCCCCGGCGGAGATCATATTTGCGAAGTAGAGACGGAAGGCCATGCCCGCTGTCTGTGGATCGCGCTGGAGGGTCCGCTTAGCCCCCTGGTGGTCCGTAAGATGTTGCGCGCTGCTTCATATGCCGCTGCGGCAGGGAGCGCTGCCCAGCCAGCTCTACCTGGCCTCCCAGATCGTTCAGGTGATTGTCCGGCATTCCCGGACGGCCGACGCCACCTATCAGCTGCAGCACCTGCTTTACGGGATGATCGCCAGCCACTGGGGCCAGCCCGTTGCCATGGATGCCATGCTCAGCCATGAAATCGCCAAGGTGGTGGACACGCTCCGGGCCAATCAGTACCGGGATAACTTCTCTCTGGCGGAAATGGCCGCCATCTCCCGGATGCCCATGGAGACCTTCCGGAAACGGTTCGTCGCCGAGGTCGGTATGCCGCCGCTGAGCTACGTGCTCCACTGCAAAATGGAGCGGGCCAAGGAGCTCCTGCGGGACCAGAATTATTCCGTCCGGCAGGCCGGGATTGAGGTGGGCATGCAGGATCCGTACCACTTTTCCAAGCAGTTTAAGAACATCGTGGGCATCAGCCCCAGCGCCTTTATGAAGCAGGCCTCCGTGCCCAACGCAACCATCCGGGGCGTCGCCCGGAAAGGAAAGAAATAATCTCCGCGGTTTCCGCCTCCCCGATTCCGGGAGGCGTTTTTTTATGCCTTCTTTTGCCTCCGGTCCATCCACCGCTGCAGCGGTTTTTCCGCCAGGAAGGTCACCAGCACAGCCGCCGCCAGGGACAGGCCGAAGGCCCACAGCGTATACTGCGTCTGCCAGGGCTGCTCCCCCGCCTGATTCGGATGTTCGTGGACGCTCTCCGGGAATCCGATCCGCCGCATATGTACAATCACCGTCTGATGCGCCAGATAGTAGTTCATGCTGATTTCCGCCAGGAACCGGCTCACCCGGTTTCCCAGCAGCTTGCGCAAAGGGCGCAGGCTGAAGGGGGCAGAAAGGAGCATCGCCCCGAAAAGCAGCCCGAATACCGGCCGATAGACCATCTGATTCCGCTGAATCACCGGATAGTTGCTGGCGGGCGGCGTCATGCCCAGCAAGTTGCTGATCTGCCCCGCAAGGCCCCGCTGGAAGGTATATACGCTGGAGCCCGCCTGCAGATTCAGCATGTGCCAGAGTCCCCAGAAAGCCAGCAGGAAGACGGCGGTGGCCGCCCAGGCGCTTCCCCGGAAGAGGCTGCCCCGCGCTTCTTCTCTGGCCCGCAGCCGTTCATATCCTCCGGCCAGCGCACAGCCCAGCACGTAAACGTCCAGGAAATTCACCAGCTGGTTGACCACCATGTTAAACTCCTGCAGGCTCCACAGGCACCAGGTCCGAAAGCCGAAGCAGAGAACCAGCAGGCATGCCGCCGTCCGACCCGGATGGCGAAGGGAGGCCCGGGCTATCCAGGGAAACAGCACGTATGCCTGCACCTCGATGGCCAGCGTCCAGCTGGCCGCCCCCAGGGGCGTATACAGGTATGTATCCCGGAAAAAGGGAAAAACAAAGGTCAGATGCGTGAAAATATCCTTTACCAGGTACTGGGGGGATTCGTACAGACCGTAGGGCAGGCATATGCAGAAGAAGGTCAGCCCCAGCAGGGTATAATACCCCGGCAGAATCTTCCTTCCCCGTCGGCGGTAAAAGTCCCCCGGATCCGGCATCGGACCTCTCCTCAGCTTCGCCCGGACATAGGGCCTGTAAAGCAGAAAAGCGCTCATCAGCACGGTCCCGTCCACCCAGACGTATCCGCTGCGCAGCAGGCTGTCCAGGGACAGATTGCCCACCACCGGCGTCAGCCAGCTCTGCTGCCAGATATGATACCAGCTGACCATAAAGATCATCAGCACCCGGAGGCCGTCCAGTTCCGGAATCCAGTGCTCTCTTTTCATCGCTTCCGGCGGCCTCCTTTCCGCTTTATCCCGAAGCGCTCCGTTCAGTCGTTCCCCTCCGGGGTGTCCCCTTCGCTTTCCTCCTGTCCGGGTGCGTTCCCTTCGTCTCCGGCTTTCTCCGCCGTATCTTCCGCCTGCTTCTTCTCGATCTCCCGGATCATCTGCTTGACGTTGTAATTCTCGGAAACCGGTTCAAGAAGTTCCAGCGCTTCCTGGTATGCTCCCAGTTCCATTTTCTGCTCAGCCAGTTCCATGCGCCAGTTCCGGACGAGTCGGGCGGTATTGCTGTAATCCAGAACCTGCTCGCCCATGGCGATCGCCTCCGCCAGCTCGCCCCGGCCGGCCGCCGCTTTAGCGCCCAGATACAGCGCCCGGGTTCTGATCTGCCGGATCTCCTTCGTATCCTCCGGCAGATCCTCCAGCCAGTGCAGGGCCATGCCGTATTCCCGCTGCTTATGCGCCGTCCGCGCCAGCTCCGTGGCGCATTCCAGCCATTTCGCTCTGGCGTCCTGATATCCGTCCAGCTCCCGGTACAGCGGCAGCGCTTCCATGTATTGCTGCTTCGCCAGGAAGGCTTCCGCCTGGTTCCAGAGGATGTCCCGCAGCCGTTCCGCCGCGTCTTCATATTCTCCGGCCAGCCGGTAGGCTTCCACGGCACCGGTCTGATCGCCCTGTCCTTCCAGCACAAATCCTTTTAAGTACCAGATCCGGGGAATCAGCTCCGGGCTGTCCTGGTAGTCGCCCAGCGCCGAGAATTCGGCAATCGCCGCGTCATACTCTCCCGTTTCCATCCAGGCCAGCGCCTGACTGTATCGGGCCTCCAGCGCTTTTTCCGCCGCCCCCGCTTCCGCTCCCAGGCCTTCAAAAATCTCCCGGGCTTCCTGATAATCCCCCTCCGCAAGGGCCTTTTCGCCCCGGGCAAAGGCGCAGGCCGTCATCATTGCCGCCCGTCCCTCCAGGGTTTCAGGCAGACGATTCAGCATCCCTTCGGCTCCGTCCAGGTCGCCCTCCTTCAGCAATTCTCCGGCGATGGCCAGATCGACCCGGTCTGCCAGCAGCCCGTCCCCGGTCTCCGTTCCTTTCTCCCGCAGAAAGGCCGCGATTTCGGTCATCTGCTCCCGGGTAAACGTCCCTCCGCCGGCGGCGGCCAGCTCGCCGTCCCGCCGGGCGATCCGCTGCTCCGTGTCCCGCAGCCGCTCTTCCGCTCCCGGGAAATTTCCCAGGCCCGTCAGCAGATCCCGGGCTTCCTCCAGCCGGTCCTCTCCCATGGCCCGATCCGCCCTCCACAGCCGGATTCCCGGTTCCACCGCAAAAATGCCTGCCGCAGCCAAAGCCGCAAGGCAGAGGATGGTGATGATGATCCGGCGTGTCCGGCGCTTCCGCGCCTGCACCCTGTCATAGGCTTCCTCCCGGATCCGTTGCAGACGGGCCGTCTCCTCCCTGGCGCCCCGGGTTTCCAGATCCAGCTGCCGCTCCCGCTGGCTGACCTGGCGAAGCACCGCTTCCCGGTTGCAGGTGTGAAAAACCGTCTCCCGCTGCCGCCCGCACCGGGTGCAGATCATCTGCCGGTTCTCATTGGGGCGGCCGCAGACGCAGATCCACAGATTTGCCTGCTGGCTGGGAAACCCAACAGCGCCGTCTCCCGCCACAAATCGAAGCGCGTTCAGGTCGTTTCCTTCCGGAAGCCTGTTGGATTCATATTCCATCTCCCGGCTTTTGTCCCGCCGCCATACGTCCCGGTTCTCCAGCCAGACCTTGTCCAGCTGGGCTTCGGCAGACGCTGCGTTTTCCGGGATGTCCATGGGAATCATCATGGAAAATGCGCTTCTGGCCCGGCCCTTCAGCGCTCTGGCCCGATGCACCGTCCGACCCAGCTCCTGACCCTCCCGGTCCATCAGGCGCACCGTCGCCTCGCAGGAATCGATTCCCCGCTCTGTCAGGTTCATCAGAATCAGCCGAATCCAGCTTTCCTCACCCCGAACCAGTTCCGTTTTCACGATTTCCGCGGGACAGCTCAGATCAATTTTCATCGCTTTCATCCTCATCCAGGGTATGCAGAATGATCTCCGTCAGCACCGTGTCCTCATAGCGGAGGATCAGTTCCACATTGATTCCCGCGGAAGTCCCCGTGCCGTATCGCAGGAGCATTTCCTGCCCGTCCCCGTATTCGGCGGCTCCGTACGGTACGGTTCCCCAGGTACCGTAGAGGGTCTCCTT
>CAZMFY010000084.1:0-9260 GCA_964565635.1 uncultured Oscillospiraceae bacterium | reverse complement strand
TGGGCCATCTGAATCAGGACACAGTCGTATTGGGGATGATTCTGGCTGCAGCCAATTGTCTGATTACGCTATATGCGGTGAACACCGGAGTTAGTCTGGCCCTCATCGAAGCGCGGGAAACAAATAAACCGATAAAAAGAATCCTGAAAGATCCGGCGCGCGATCATTCTTTGCATTGGCGCAAAGCGGATACCTTAATTCTGAGTCTCATGCTTGCCTCGTATTCGCTGCTGGCCTTCAGTACCCTTGGCAGTATGAAAGCCCCTCAAACAGCATGGACCTCTTCCGAATATACGGAGAATATTATTCTGGACCTCGGAGAAGAGCAGGACAGCTTTACGATGCTGTATTTTTCCAGGGTCAGCCGGTATGATTTCAGCGTTTCGGTAAGTCAGGACGGAAAAAGCTGGGATGATGAAACATGGGCTGAAATGGATCAGGGCCAGTGCTGGAAATGGAAATACGTTACAAACAGCACGCAAAATGAAGGCGGCACCAGAAAATATGGAAGCGACAGGCATTGGTTTAGCGGAAGATTTGTAAAGATAACAGCGCATCAGATTAATCTGAATCTATGTGAAGTCATTTTCAGAGATGCCGATGGAAATCAGCTCCCGGTAACACTTTACGAGAGAAATGGAGGAGATCCTGATTCTCCAATTTACTCGGATCCTTCTTTGATAATCGATGAACAGGACACCCTGGAAGGTTTGCCTGTCTATTTCCAGGTGAGATCACTTTCGGCCGCTGGAGAGGAGAATCCGCTCGTAGCCCAACCAAGCTGGTGGAATTCAACGTATTTTGATGAAATATATCATGCACGTACCGCATATGAATTTCTCGTCGGTACGACGCCCTATGAAACAAGTCACCCTCCGCTTGGCAAAGTGCTGATGAGCTGGGGCGTTTCATTATTTGGCATGACACCCTTTGGATGGCGCTTTGCCGGCGCTGTTGCCGGTGTAGCCATGCTGGCTGTTCTTTATCTGATCGGAAAACAGATGACAAAATCAACGCGGCTGGCAGCCTTCGCAGGCGGCCTGATGGTTTTCGACTGTATGCATCTGACACAAACTCAGATCGCTACCATCGACAGCTTTCCGGTGTTGTTTATTCTGATCGCGTTCTTCTTTATGCTGCGGCATCTGCAAACAGACTGGACTTCCATTCATCGCGCAAGAATTCTTTCGGATCTTGGGTTATCCGGGCTGAGCATGGGTCTGGCGATTGCCAGTAAATGGATCGGCATTTATGCCGGTGCCGGGCTGGCCATTCTGTATTTCTGGCACGGACTAAGGGTGATCCGCAGCCATAGGGGAGAGGGCGCGTTCCGCCAGTTCTTCAGGAATTGTCTGTGGTGTGTCCTGTTCTTTATCTTTGTACCCTGTGTGATTTATCTGCTAAGCTATATTCCTTATTTTACGTACATGCATTTTACCAATCCGAAGGATTATCTTGATGCGGTTATTGCCAGTCAGAACAATATGTTCAGTTATCACGCACAGCCTGGGTTAGGGATGGATCACCCCTTTTATTCGCCCTGGTATGAATGGCCTGTTATCGGCAAGCCCATGTATTATGCGATGAAACAATATCTTTTCAATGATGAATTAAGCTATAGCATTTTCTGTATAGGCAATCCGGTCATCTGGTGGGCTGGCATTCCGGCGCTTATCGTATGTGCCTGGTGTTGGATCCGTAATCGCGAGGAACGGTTGGTTTACGCTGCGCATGTCTCACTGATGAAATCTTCTCTGGATACCAATCTTGTTTTCCTGCTTGTTGGTTTCCTGGCGCAATATCTGCCATGGACGCTGGTTCCCAGAGGCACATACATATACCATTATTTTGCAAGCGTTCCTTTCCTGATTCTGGCCTTAACCATCATCGCAGATCAGGTTCTGCTGAAATACAGCCGCGCAGGAAAACGAATCATTCTTTGTTTCCTGATCCTTGCAGCGGCAGGTTTCATGCTGTTTCTGCCTTATTCATCCGGAGCGTACGTTCCCGTTTCCTGGTTAGATGCGGGGAAATCATTGTTAAGGGTGTATTACTGATTCTTTTCCTTTAAGGGAGGAAAACGGGATGAGCGATATTATGGCTCAAGTCCTGAGCTTTGGGATCAGCGGGATTCAAGGGTTCCCTGTTAAGGTCGAAGTATTTTCCACTGACGGTTTACCCGGCATGGAAATCATCGGGCTTCCGGATGCTTCTGTTCGGGAAAGCAGGGAACGGGTAAACGCCGCAATTCTGACAAGCGGGAAGGACATGCCGCCAAAAAGGACGACCATCAATCTGGCTCCAGCGGATATACGAAAGGAAGGGCCTTCCTTTGATCTGCCGATTGCTGTAGGATTATTAATTGCTAACGGGCAGATTCATGTCCGAAATGATTTCAGTCTTGAGCGAACTGTGATCTTTGGAGAGCTAAGCCTGGATGGACAGATCAGATCAGTCAGAGGCGCGCTTTCCATGGTCATTTCCGCCAGCGAGATGGGATTGACGGATATTATTCTTCCGGCAGGCAACGCGATGGAAGTTGCCTGTATTCAAGGAATGAACATTTATCCTGCCACATCTCTGAATCAGGTGATGAATCACTTGGATGGAACTGAATTCATCCCCGCTCAGACACAAATTGTATATGAGGAATTACGTAAAAACAGAGGACCCGCTTTGGATTTAAGTCAGGTTAAAGGTCAGCAAAGCGCAAGAAGGGCATTGGAAGTAGCGGCAGCCGGAGGCCACAATATGCTCATGATCGGCGCTCCGGGCAGTGGTAAGACAATGCTGGCCAGATGCCTTCCCGGTATACTTCCGCCTATGAGCTTTTCGGAGTCTTTGGAGACGACTCGGATTTTTTCCATCGCAGGCAAGCTGCCACCCGGAAGCGGGCTGATGGTTGAGCGGCCTTTTTGCGCACCGCATCACAGCGCTTCTGTCGCATCTCTGGTAGGGGGAGGAACGAACGCATCGCCGGGAGAGGTATCTTTGGCACACAATGGCGTTCTTTTTCTGGATGAACTGCCCGAGTTTTCCCGCAGTGCATTGGAAGCCCTCCGCCAGCCTTTGGAAGATGGAACCGTTACCGTAACCAGAGTCAGGCAAAAAGCTCAGTATCTGTCATCGTTTATGCTGATAGCTGGAATGAACCCCTGTCCCTGCGGGTATTATGGAAGCAAGCAGCGGGAATGCAGGTGTTCGCCTGTACAGATTCGCCGCTATCTTGATCAGGTATCCGGTCCGCTGCTTGATCGGATCGATATTCAGATTGAAGTGGATTCCGTACCTGTAAGCGAAATACAGCAGGACCTGCCTTCCGAAAGTTCCGCTGAAGTCAGCAAGCGGGTTGAAAAAGCCCGGATGGTTCAATTGGAGCGGTACAGAAATACGAGTATTCATTGCAATGCACAATTGGATAACGCGGGGATCAAAAAATACTGTGCAATGTCCTCGGATGCACAGCGCATACTCCATCTAGCGGTAGAAAGAATGAATCTGAGTATGCGGGCTTATCAGCGGGTCATCAAGGTTGCAAGAACGATTGCTGATTTATGCGGTAATTCCAGTATTGATACGATGAATATTGCAGAAGCCATACAGTATCGTGAATTGGATGGTAAATACTGGGGCAGATAATATGAAAGGGGAATCAGAGATTGACATTTCAGAGGGAAGCTTGCCTTGCATGGTTAGCCAGTGCAGAACTTCCACCGGAGACGCTGCGGGAATTGCTCGAGCGTGAGCAGGATCCGGTTGAAATTTATAACATGTTCGTTTTGAACGGAAAATTACCCATCGATATTCCGTTGTCAGGCCGCATTCAAAAAAGCCTTTCTCAGAACAGCGCTGAAAGCGCAATGAATGATTTTGCATCCTGCATTGCTCAAAACGGGATCAAAGTCATGACATGCTTCGATGACTGCTACCCTCGAAAACTGACAGATATACCGGATGCTCCGGGCATCCTTTTTTATCAGGGTGATCTTTCCTCGCTGGACAAAAACTCGGTCTCCATCGTCGGCAGCCGAAATGCTTCCTATAAAGGAATGGATGCTACAGAAAAAATATCGGAGAAGCTTAGCCTTCATGGTATAACCATTGTCAGCGGGCTGGCTTATGGGATTGATTCCGCCTCCCATAAGGGCTGCCTGAAGGGGGGCAGTCCTACGATCGCTGTATTAGGCTGCGGACTGGATCAAAATTATCCTGCCGAAAATGCAGGATTAAGGAACAGAATCCTCCTGCAAGGCGGTTTGGTTTTGAGCGAATTCGCACCTGGCGAAAAACCGCTCGCAAGGCATTTCCCATGGCGTAACAGAATCATCAGCGGCCTGGGCAATTGTATCACCCTGATGGAAGCAAGAATCCGCAGCGGGTCTATGACGACTGTACAGCACGCGTTGAATCAGGGAAAGGATGTTTTTGTATATCCGGGAGAGCCTGACAACCCCAAATTCGAAGGAAATCATCAGCTGCTTCGGGAAGGCGCCATTTATTTTACTTCTGCAGAAGATTTAATGGAAGATATGGGTTGGCTTGACAAGATGCAAGATGTAAGGCAAAATAAAAGCCAGACTGCGATTCAGCCTCAGCAGCTTACCTTATCAGAAACAAAGGTGATTCAGGCATTGGAAAATGGAGAACTGAGCTTTGATCGTCTTTGCCTGGTAACCGGTCTCCCGGCATCTGAACTAAACGCCGTCTTGTCCGTGCTCCAGATTCAGGGATTGATTCAGCCCCTGCCGGGAAAGACATATCGATATCTGCAGGGAAAATAAAACGGAAGAAGTTGAAAAAAATGTCGACGGAAGCAAAAAAAAAGCTTGTGATTGTAGAATCACCCGCAAAGGCCAAAGCGATTGGCCGATATCTCGGTAAAGGCTATAAGGTAGAAGCCTCTCAGGGGCATGTGTGCGATCTGCCTAAATCTCAACTGGGCGTAGATCCTCTTCATGATTTCGAGATGAAATATATTACGATCCGTGGCAGAGGAAACATTCTGGCAACGCTTCGAAAGGAAGCCAAAAATGCAAAAGAGATCTATTTCGCCACTGACCCGGACCGGGAAGGAGAAGCCATCAGCTGGCATCTGTTTCACACGCTTGGCGTTGATGAAGCAGAGCCCTGCAGGATCGAGTTCCATGAAGTAACCAAGAAGGCTGTACAGAATGCGCTTAAGCATCCAAGGAAGCTTGACATGGGCAGGGTCGATGCACAGCAAGCTCGCAGGGCATTGGACAGGCTGGTTGGATATAAAATAAGCCCATTGCTTTGGGCAAAGGTAAAAAAAGGACTTTCGGCCGGGCGTGTGCAAAGCGTTGCGACCAAAATGGTTGTAGACCGGGAAAAAGAGATCAATGCTTTTATTCCGGAAGAATTCTGGGATATCAATGTTCGCTGCACTGGAAACTGCGGCGCGAAGAGTTTTCAGCTTGATACAAAGCTTGTATCCCTTGAAAACGACAAAATTAAAATCAGCAACAGTCAAGAAGCTGCTTCGGCTATAGAAAAAGTAAAAAAAGCTCACTTGCAGATACAGGAAGTTCACAGTAAAGAGCGGAAGCGTATGCCTGCGCCTCCCTTTACAACCTCCAGTCTTCAGCAGGAAGCCAGTAGAAAGCTGTCGTTTACTACTTCCCGTACAATGCGGATTGTTCAGCAATTATATGAAGGCATCGACTTAGCCGGAGAGGGAACTCAGGGACTGGTCACTTACATTCGTACTGACTCTGTCAGAATCAGCGATGAGTCCATGCAGGCACTGAGAGCCTGGATCCCGCAAAATTTCGGTCCGGAATTCCTGTCTGCTGAGCCCATACTATACCGTGGCAGACAAAACGCCCAGGATGCCCATGAGGCAATTCGCCCTACAGATATAACCAGAACACCCGAATCTGTGAAATCTTCTCTGTCAAAAGAACAGTTTATGCTTTACCGTCTCATATACAACCGCTTTGTGGCCAGTCAGATGGCCCCGGCTGTATATCAGACAATGAGTGCCGAAATCGGCGATGAACACGTACGGCTTCGTTATTACGGAGAATATAAATCTTTTTCCGGATTTACCAGTCTTTATGAGGAAAGCACGGATGAAGAGATCGCTCCCGAAAAAGAAAGCAAGCTTCCTGAACTTCAGAAAGGGATTAATCTGAAAGTCGATAAAATCGATTCGCTGCAAAGATTTACGCAGCCTCCGAGCAGATATACAGAGGCCAGCCTGGTTCGGACGCTGGAAGAAAATGGTATCGGCAGACCTTCTACCTATGCGCCTACAATCTCCACAATTCTCTCCAGAGGGTATGTAACAAGGGAAAAGAAAAGGATTTATCCCACAGAGCTCGGCATCATGGTAACGAATTTGATGCAGGATTATTTTAAAGATATCGTAGATACGGAATTTACTGCCGCCATGGAAACAAGGCTTGACGAGGTCGAAGTCGGAAAGCAGGATTGGAAGCAGGTTTTGCGGGATTTTTATCCGGATTTTGAAAAAGAGCTTGCTGTGGCGGAGCATGAGATCGAGAAGGTAAAACTGCAGGATGAAGTAAGCAATGTGAAATGTGAGCAGTGTGGCGCTCTGATGGTCTATAAAATGGGTAAATATGGCAAATTCCTGGCCTGTCCGAATTTCCCGACATGCAGGAATACAAAGCCTGTTCTCACCTATATTGATGCACCGTGTCCTCTCTGCGGCAAGAGGCTGCTGGAAAAAGTGAGCAAAAAGAACAGGAAGTTTTATGGCTGTGAAGGCTATCCGGCCTGTGAATTTATCAGTTGGGATAAACCGATTGCAGAGAAATGTCCTAAATGCGGATCATACATGATCGAGAAAAGAAGAGGAAAGCAGGGAATTGTGCATTTATGCACCAATGAAAGCTGTCATTATAAAGTAAATGCATCGGCCATTGAGGATGAAGATGAATAAAGTTCATGTAATTGGCGCAGGATTGGCCGGATGCGAAGCAGCATGGCAGTTGGCCAGACGAAACATTCCGGTAATTCTCACTGAAATGAAACCTGCCCGGTATTCTCCCGCGCATCATTCCCCCAATTTTGCAGAGCTGGTCTGTTCCAATAGTTTTCGAGGGGATCGTCTCACGAATGCGGTTGGTCTCCTCAAAGAGGAATTGCGACACTGTGATTCATTAATTTTATCATGCGCGGATCTGCATCGAATCCCGGCCGGGGAAGCGCTCGCCGTAGATCGCGAGGGTTTTTCTGCCGAAGTGACGAATCGCATCAGGAACCATCCGCTTATTGAAGTACGCTCCGGAGAGATTACTTCGATTCCTGACGTTCCCTGCATCATTGCCACCGGTCCTCTGACAAGCGAAAAGCTGTCAGAGGCCATTATGCAGCTTCCGGGCCTTAACACGCTCCATTTTTATGACGCGGCAGCGCCGGTCGTTACCCGGGAATCTTTGAATATGGACAAAATCTTTCGCATGAGCCGATATGGACATGGTGAAGATTATTTGAACTGCCCTCTGACGGAAGAAGAATACACTCGTTTTATTGGTGAACTGATTCATGCGGAAACAGCTGAAATTCACGGTTTTGAAGAAACAAGCGTTTTTGAAGGATGTATGCCAATTGAGAGTATGGCGAAGAGAGGTTTCCTGGTGCCAGCATACGGTCCTATGAAACCTGTCGGACTTCGCGAAGAAGGGAAAGAACCGCCCTTTGCAGTGGTTCAGCTTCGACAGGATGATGCAGCAGACACACTGTATAATCTTGTAGGCTTTCAGACACGCCTTAAATTTTCGGAACAGCGCAGAGTGTTTGGGTTGATTCCAGGGTTGGAAAAAGCTGAGTTTGCCCGTTATGGCGTCATGCACAGAAATACATTTTTGAACAGTCCAGGGTTCCTGAATGAATATTTTGAGATGATTACACGACCGGGCTGCTTTTTTGCCGGGCAGATTACAGGCGTAGAAGGGTATGTTGAAAGCACGGCCAGCGGACTTGTAGCCGGTATTACGATGGCCAGAGATCTGCTAGGGCTCAGCCGGATGAGCTTTCCGGGATATACTGCGATCGGGTCCCTGGGGCGGTATATTTCCACTCCGAACTGTCGTTTTCAGCCTATGAACTGTACTTTCGGAATTATCGATGCTTTACCTGTGGAACCGGGGAAAAAGAGAATTCGTAATAAGGTGGATCGCTACGAAGCGATTTCAAATCGCGCGTTAAGCTACTGGGCAGATAACAAAGAAACTGTGATGGAGGGCGTCATATCATGAGCAGTATACTGAAAGGAACCACCATCTGCGCCGTGAAAAAAGATGGCAGCATTGCGATCGCCGGAGATGGACAGGTAACCATGGGGGAACATACCATTTTTAAAAGCACCGCCAAAAAAGTACGTCGGCTGTATCACGGAAAAGTAGTAGCAGGATTTGCAGGCAGTGTTGTAGATGCGTTTACCCTATGCGAAAAATTCGAAGAAAAGCTCCAGCAGACAAACGGTAATCTTGAAAAGGCGGCCGTAGCCCTGGCTCAGAGTTGGCGCGGTGATCAGGCAATGAGGCAGCTGGAATCCATGCTGATCGTTGCGGATTCCGAGAATCTTCTTGTCCTCAGCGGAACCGGGGAGGTTATGGAACCGGACGGCGGTATTGCTGCAATTGGTTCAGGCGGTAATTATGCATTGGCCGCGGCCAGAGCCCTTGCTGAAAACACATCGCTTTCAGCGCATGAAATAGCTGAGAAAGCATTGCATATTGCGGCAAGTATCTGCGTTTATACAAATGATAACATTTTAGTTGAAGATGTATAAAGGAGGATGGCACAAGATGGAGCTCTCTCCGAGACAGATTGTACACGAATTGGATCGTTATATCGTTGGGCAGGAAGAAGCAAAAAAAGCAGTTGCCATCGCGCTCCGTAATCGCTATCGACGGAGCAGGGTTTCAGAACAGCTGCGAGACGAAATCAGCCCCAAAAATATCCTTATGATTGGACCGACCGGAGTAGGGAAGACTGAGATTGCCCGGCGGCTGGCCCGCCTCGTAAACGCACCTTTCATCAAAGTCGAGGCCACAAAATTTACTGAAGTCGGTTATGTCGGGCGGGATGTGGAAAGTATTATCAGAGACCTTACAGAAAATGCGATCCGCATGGTACGCAAAGAGCATGAAGAGCGAATTATGCCGAAAGCCCGTGTGTTGGCAGAAGATGCGCTCGCCGAGCTTCTTGTGCATCCGCCTAAAAAATCATCCGCATTAAGCAATCCTCTGGATTACTTGCTGGGCAAA
>CAZMFY010000083.1:0-9303 GCA_964565635.1 uncultured Oscillospiraceae bacterium | reverse complement strand
CCGGTACAAACAGGAACATGGGCAAAGAAGTATTCTGGCGCTTCTGAACAATTTGTACCATCGATATTTTTATCTGCTGAAAACGCTCGTGATTCGGGATTTCCGCGTAAAATATCAGGCCAGTATGCTGGGTATGGTGTGGTCGCTTCTGAATCCCCTGCTGACAACGGGCGTATACTATTTCGTTTTTAACACATTATTCCATTCGGATATCGAGAACTTCGTGGCTTACCTGATGAGCGGCATCATCATGTTCAACTATTTTACGGAATCTACGAATCTGGGACTTTATGCCATCATCGGAAATGCATCCCTAATCACCAAGGTCTATGTACCTAAATTTATCTACCCTCTGTCCAAGGTGCTTTCATCAGCAATCAATCTGGTCATTTCGCTTGTTCCTTTGACAATCATCATGCTGCTTTCCGGAGTTCAGTTTCACCGGTCGATGCTTTTGCTTCCGCTTGCGCTTCTGTTTCTGATTGTTTTTTGCGTTGGTGTTTCCCTGGTCCTTTCGGCCCTGACGGTCTTCTTCAGAGATGTGCAGTTCCTTTGGGGCGTTCTTGTGACCCTATGGAATTTTTTAACACCGATCTTCTATCCGGAAACGATTATTCCGCTTTCCGTGCGCCATCTGTACCATCTGAACCCCATGTACCAGTACATAACGTTTTTACGGACCATAACGATCGGCGGAGCGAGCCCCAGCCCCATGAGCTTTGCTCTTTGCATAGGGATATCTCTGGCCACTTTCGGAATAGGCTATTTAATATTCCGCCGCCTTCAGGATCGCTTTGTGCTGTATCTGTGAGAAAGGAAGACGCAGGATGGAACCGATTATTACACTGGACCATGTGTCAATGAGCTTTCGTTTTAACAAACGTCACACGACTTCTCTGAAGGAATGGGTTGTCGCAAAGGCGAAAAGAGAACTCCATTATGATATGTTTCATGCGCTCAGCGACATTAATATGCAGGTGATGCCCGGCGATGTGGTCGGTATTCTGGGGCGAAACGGCGCCGGGAAATCAACCCTGCTGAAAGTGATTTCCGGAATCTACAAGCCGTCTCAGGGGAAGGTTGTTACACGCGGACGAATCGCGCCAATGCTGGAATTGGGCTCAGGCTTTGACTATGAGCTGACCGGGAGAGAAAATGTTTTCCTCAATGGCGCCGTGTTGGGCTTTGAAGAACGCTTTCTTCAGTCCAAATATGATGAGATTGTAGCGTTCTCAGAACTGGGCGACTTTATTGACCAGCCTTTGAAAACATATTCATCGGGAATGGTCATGAGACTGGCTTTTGCCGTGGCTACGCTGGTGAATCCTGAAATTCTGATTGTGGATGAGATCCTTTCTGTTGGTGATGCCGCGTTTCAGAAGAAAAGCTATGACCGTATGATGGAGCTGATGAGCGGCGGAACGACTGTTCTGATGGTAAGCCATAACATTGATCAGATCCGTCAGCTGTGCACCCAAGCCATATGGCTGGAAAAGGGTCATCTGATTCAAAGCGGCGCGGCTCCGGGAATCTGTGATGCATACAGTCAAACTTTTTGAGCGAAAGCTTGAAGTAATAAATAATCAGGAGGAAGAGAGATGAAAGGAATTATTCTGGCAGGCGGCGCGGGGACGCGGCTTTATCCTTTGACGATGGTGACCAGCAAGCAGCTGCTGCCGGTCTATGACAAGCCGATGATTTACTATCCGCTGAGCACGCTGATGCTGGCGGGAATCCGGGATATCCTGATCATTTCCACGCCGGTGGACACGCCTCGGTTTGAGACGCTGCTGGGGGACGGAAGCCAGTTCGGTGTTCATCTGCAGTACAAGGTGCAGCCTTCTCCGGATGGGCTGGCTCAGGCCTTCCTGCTGGGAGAGGAATTCATCGGGGACGAGGCCTGCGCCATGGTGCTGGGCGACAACATCTTCTACGGGAACGGGTTTGGAAAGGTTTTGCGCCAGAGCACGGAGAACGCGGAAAAGAACGGCCGGGCGACCATCTTCGGATACTATGTGACGGACCCGGAACGGTTCGGCATCGTGGAGTTCGACGAGAACGGAAAGGTGCTTTCCGTGGAGGAGAAACCAAAGCAGCCAAAGAGCAATTACTGCATTACCGGGCTGTACTTTTATCCGAAGGGCGTCAGCGCCATGGCGCATGAGGTGAAACCTTCCGCCCGGGGAGAGCTGGAGATTACCACGCTGAACGACATGTATCTGAAGCGGGATGAACTGGACGTACAGCTGCTGGGACGGGGCTACGCCTGGCTGGATACGGGAACCATGGACAGTCTGGTGGACGCGGCGGATTTCGTGAGAATGATACAGAAGCGGCAGAGCGTGGTCATTTCCGCGCCGGAGGAGATTGCCTACAAAAACGGGTGGATCGATAAGGCGGCGCTGATGGAATCCGCGGCCAGGTACGGGAAAAGCCCCTACGGGGAGCATCTGAAGGCGGTGGCGGACGGGAAGCTGCGGTACTGAGCGACCTGCGAGGCGGGGATTTTCAAAACAGGAGCGGTAGAAAATGGAGCTGGTCGGAACCATCCGGAAAGCCGGGACGTTTCTGCGGGCCAACGGTCTGCGGAAAACGGTCAATCGGTTATTCCTGCGATTCGGCAGAAAAAAAGCGGAAAAGCGGATGCTGGCCAGGACGCGGGTCAGCGAGGAGGAGCTGAGGCGGCAGCGGGAGCAGGTTTTTGACGAGCCGCTGAAGTTCAGCATCGCGGTGCCGCTGTACAATACGCCGGTGGACGTTCTGCGGGAAATGATTCAGTCTGTTCAGGAGCAGAGCTATCGGGACTGGGAGCTGTGCCTGGCGGACG
Organism: uncultured Oscillospiraceae bacterium; assembly: GCA_964565635.1. Classification (GTDB taxonomy): domain Bacteria; phylum Bacillota; class Clostridia; order Christensenellales; family Aristaeellaceae; genus Aristaeella. The sequence continues at coordinate 6,476 of CAZMFY010000083.1, read as the reverse complement.
GGAGCGACGAGGCGCACGACCAGGTAGGCGCAATCTGCCGGGAGATGGCGGCCGGGGACGATCGGATTCTGTATCGGAAGCTGGAACGGAATGACGGGATTTCCGGGAACTCCAACGCGGCGGCGAAGATGGGAACGGGAAACTATCTGGCGCTGCTGGATCATGATGACCTGCTGGCCCCCAACGCGCTGTTCGAGATGCGCTCAGCCATTGCCCGGACGAAGGCGGATTTTGTCTATTCCGACGAGCTCACGTTCCAGAGCCCGCGGAGGGACCGGGTCGAGGTGGTCCGGCTGAAACCCGGGTTTGCTCCAGATACTCTGCTGACGAATAATTATATCTGCCATTTTACGGTGTTTTCCAGGGAGCTGTGGAACCGCGCCGGAGGATTCCGCTCCGAATATGACGGCAGTCAGGATCATGACCTGTTCCTGCGGCTGACCGAAAAAGCGAAAGGGATTGCGCATGTCGCCAAGGTACTTTACCTGTGGCGGAGCATTCCGGGATCCGTGGCGGAGGACATTCAGCACAAGGAATACGCCATTTCGGCAGGGCGGAGAGCGGTCCGGGACTTCCTGCGGGAGGCGCGGGGGATCGAGGCGGACGTACAGAGCACCGAAGTTTTTCCCACCATGTATCATGTGGTGTATCCGATTCTCGGAAAGCCGATGATCCGGATCGTTCTGGACGGTCGAAAGGAAACCGGAGATCCGAAGAAAAAGCTGCTGGAGCTGCAGCGGCGTACGGGATGGGATGAATGCCGGTGGACGATGATTACCCGGGCGGATTCTCCCGAAGAAACAGAAGACCTGAAAGGCGCTGACACGCTTCAGGCGAAAGACGGGGAGAGCCGCAGAGACATCTGGACGCGGGCCGCGGAGGCCGGCGACGAGGAGTACCTGCTTTTCCTGGACGGGATTCCGGAAGTCATGACCGACGGCTGGCTGCGGGAAATGCTTGGAGAGGCGCAGCAGGGTCATGTGGGCGCGGTCGGCGCAAAGCTTTATTCCGAGCTGGGCAATGTGCGCCATGCCGGGGTGACCATCGGGATGGGCCCGGGCGGCATCGCCGGGCGGCCCTATTGCCTGTGGAATCCCGCCAATGACGGCTACTTCGGCCAGATTTCCGTGATGCAGAACATGGCGGCGGTTACGGACTGCCTGCTGATCGCCAGAGAGAAATGGAAGGCGGCGGGAGGCTTTTCCGAGGCGTATCAGGATGCGCTCTTCGACGTGGATCTGTGCCTGCGGCTGCTGGAGAAGGGATATTACAATGTGTTTGATCCCCATGCCCGGCTGAAGATGGGGCTGGAGAAGGATACCTGGTTTGACGTGGGCCGGGAATATGGTACCTATGCCTGGGACGCGAAGATTTTCAGGGAACGGAATGAATCGATGCTGAAGTCGGGAGACCCCTTCTTCAATCCGAATCTTTCCCTGAAGCATGAGGACTGGCGATACCGCTGAGCGCGGCCAACGTGAAATAAGGCAGGATATAAAATGACAAGCAGGAATATTTCGAGGATGCTGCTGATGGGCCTTCTGCTGCTGATCGCGGCGGCTGTGCTGACCGTGGCGGAAGAAACGGTGCAGAACCTGACGATGCCGCCCATTTATCAGGGAGACGAGGTTCAGATGCTGAACCTGTCGCCGGAGCAGCTGGAGGCCTGTGGAACCTATCGGCATGCTTCCGGGAGAATTGCTTACCGGGAGCCCTGGAATCTTCGGCGGACGCTGGTGACCTTTGCGGTGCAGCTGGCTCTCCTGGTTCTGCTGTTTCCGCTGGGCATGGGGAGGCGGCTTCTGAAGGCGGGAAAAGCGGTGTGGAGGAATCTGGTCGGTGCGGTGCGCGATCGAAGAAAGCTTCTCCGGGTGCTCCTGTTCCTGGGTGTCACCTGCGTCAGCGGGATCCTGATCCGCCTCTGGGCCATGGATGCGCTGAAAAAGAACAACTGGATGATTGACCTTTTCAGCCTGGTAGCCGGGATGTCGCTGGGGCTGGTGGTCACCTTTAGGAAGACGGCAGCAGTGAAGCCTGAAATCATCTTTGTCTGCGTCACGCTGCTGATGGGTTCTCTGATGGCTTTCCTCCTGCCGGATACGGCGAATCAGAGCTGGGATGAAGCGTATCATTATCAGCATGCCTTAAACTTCTCCTATCTGGGCCGAATCAGATACACGGAGCAGGATCTGGCTGCGATGGATTCGGGAAATGATCAGTATGAATCCAGACTCGGCGCTGCCCGGGAAGAATTCCTGGCAGCCCAGGACGAGAAATATGAAAATGGCGCGGTCTACGCTACGGGAGGATGTTCCCTGACCTACCGGGAATTCTGGCTGGGGTGGCACGGGCTCGGACTTTTCCTTGGAAGACTGTTCCACACGCCTTTCTGGCTGCGCATGGCCCTGGGGAGATTCACAGGGCTGCTGGGGTATATCCTGGTGGGATTTTTCGCGATTCGTCGGCTGAATTCGGGAAAGATGATGCTGGCCGCGGTGCTCATGCTTCCTCAGCAGATTTTTCTGGCCGCCTGCTACAGCTACGATCCCGGGGTCACCGGTCTGACCGCACTGGGCCTGTCCTGCTTTTTTGCCCAGTGGCAGGAAAGCGATCGGAAGATTTCGCTGAAGGATCAGCTGGTGATCCTCGTTGGGCTGTTTATGGGCTGCCTGGCTAAGCCGACCTATTTTCCGATGCTGCTGATCCCGCTGACGCTGCCCATGCGGAAGTTTGCGAACCGCCGGGCGTGGAAAAGGTTTATCCGGGCGGATCTGGCGGCCGTGGCCGTGCTGATTCTTTCCTTTGTGCTCCCCTTCGTGCTGGGGGATGGCGCGGGGGATGCCCGAGGCGGAGAAGATGTGAATGCCTTTGAACAGGTCCGGTTTATTCTGGGGCATCCACTGGATTATACTTACATTCTGCTCCAGACCCTCGGACAGTATTTCCATCCGGATCACGCCTATGGGTTTATCAACTTCCTGGCGTATCGGGGTTATGGATCGCACGCGCTGATTTATCTGATCCTGCTGGCCGCGGTGACCTTTACGGACAAGAACGAAACGGACCGGATGCTGGGGAGCAAAAAGGGAATCCGGGCTGTTTCCCTGTTCATGCTTTTCGGTGCAATCGTGCTGGCGGCAACCGCTCTGTATGTCTCGTACACCCCGGTGAGATCGGAAAGTATCGCGGGCTTCCAGTACCGCTACCTGACGCCGGTGGTTTTCCCGGCAATGATGCTGCTCGGATCCGCTGAAATCCAGAATCGGATGAAACGGGATATTTATCATCCGCTGCTGTTTGTTGGCATTGGATTTGTTGGTTTTTCGACCGTGCTGCAGTGCTGTGTTGGTTTGTATGGGTAAGCAGTCCCGGCGGAGGGAGCTGAACCGAGTTCAATGCGCAAAACTGGACTGAAAGATAAGGAAGAACAGACATGACACTAGGGGAAATGCTTCACAATCTGCTGATCGGGCCGCTGAAGATGCTCTTTGAGCTGATCTTTTCCATCGCGAACAGATTTCTCAGCCCCGGTCTGTGCATCGTGGCACTCAGCTTCTGTGTCAATATCCTGGTGCTGCCGCTTTATCGGCGGGCGGATGCGATTCAGGCGGAGGAACGGGAAACCGAGGCCCGGCTGGCCCCGGGGGTGAACCATATCAAGAAGGTTTTCACCGGAGATCAGCGGTTCATGACCCTTCAGACCTATTACCGGCAGAATCACTACAGCCCGATGCACGCGCTGAAGGGAGCGCTGCCGCTGATCCTTGAGCTGCCTTTCTTTATCGCGGCTTATCAGTTCCTTTCCGGGCTGGAAATGCTTCGGAATGCTTCCTTTGGGCCTATTACAAATCTGGGCGCGCCGGATGGGCTGCTGAAGATCGGCGGCATGACGATCCACCTACTGCCGGTTTTTATGACGGTCATCAATCTGCTGTCCGGCGCGGTTTACACAAAAGGCGCAACCTTGAAGAGCAAACTGCAGCTGTATGGCATGGCGCTGGTTTTCCTTGTACTGCTGTACGGGTCTCCGGCGGGGCTGACGCTGTACTGGACGCTGAATAACCTGTTTTCGCTGATCAAGAATCTGCTGACGAAAATGCTTCCTCGAAAGAAGAAAAAAGCCCCATCAGCGATTCCGGATTTCATGAAGAGACCTCCTGTACCTGCGTTTTTCTTTTTGACTGCGGCTTTTTTGGCGCTGCTGACGGGAGCGCTGATCCCTTCCGCGGTGATGGCTTCGTCTCCCTCGGAATTTGTGAACGCGGGGGGAACGCCGCACCCCTTCTGGTATCTGATCAGCAGCCTGCTGCTGGCCACGGGATCCTATGTCGTGTGGGGCGGTATGTACTATCTGCTGGGAACACCCCGGGTCAGGAAAGCGATGGAGGCGGGGGCCTGGATCCTGGCCGGATGGATGGTCATCAACTATATGGGCTTTCATCGGAGCTTCGGAGTCCTTTCCACAGAAATGAGATTTGAAGATTTACCTTATTTCACGTGGGCAGAGAAGGAAATCAACCTGGCAGTACTGCTGGCGGCCGGTCTTGTTCTGCTGTTTGCTTTTGTCCGCTGGGAAAAGCTTGCCCGGGGCATCTGCCTGACGGGGGTGCTGGCGGTTGCGGCGATGACGGGCGTGAACGGAGCGCGGGCCCTGCCTGTGATCCGAACGGCGATGGCGGCCGCTCAGCGGGAGAATGGGGAGATTCGGATCCCGATGAGCAGGGACGGGAAAAATGTTGCCGTGATCATGCTGGACCGGGCCATCAGCAGCTACGTTCCCGCGATCTTTGCGGAAAAACCGGAGCTGAAGGCACAGTTCGACGGCTTTGTATGGTATTCCAATGCCCTTTCTCACGGAGCCTGCACAAACTTCGGAACCCCGGGTCTGTTCGGAGGATATGAATATACCCCCTGGGAAATGAACCAGCGGACGGAGGAAAGACTGTCCGAAAAGCAGGATGAGGCGCTGCGGGTCATGCCGGCATTATTCGGCCGGGAGGGATACGCGGTTACGGTGCTTGACCCGCCTTACGCGGGGACCTACGGGTTTGTCTCGGATCTGTCCATCTATGACGGGATGGAGAATGTGCGCGCCTATCACGCGCTGGGAAATATGGGCAATAAAGACTTCGCGGGGACGGGCGAGCATCAGCGATTCAGAAATTTTTTCAGCTATGCTTTGTGTGAAACGGCACCGCGCGTCATTTACGGCACGCTGTATAACGCAGGCTATTATAATGAACCGAATGCCGTATCCTTTCACCAGGTGGCTGTCAGCCCTTCGGTGGCGGACGGGATAGACTCGGGATTTCTGGCGCATTACGGCGTACTGACGGGTCTGCCGGATGCGATGGATATCCGGGAGACGGAACAGAACACCCTGCTGCTGTTAACCAGTGAGATCACGCATACGCCGAGGCTGCTTCAGACGCCGGACTACGAACCGATGATTCACGTGAACAACGTGGATTATGACGCGGCGCACGCGGAGCGCTTCCTGGCGGGAAACCAGCCGCTTCAGGTGACCGAAGCGAGCCAGATGGCGCATTATCACGTCAATATGGCGGCACTGATTCAGCTCGGGAAGTGGATGGATCTGCTACGGGAGCAGAATCTGTACGACAATACACGGATCATTCTGGTTTCCGATCACGGCAGCGACCTGGGAACCATGAAGGATATGGTACTGGACGAGGACGGTACAGCGAAGGATATGCTGTTCTTTAACGCCTTTCTGATGGTCAAGGATTTTGACAGCCGGGGAGAACCGAGGGAGGATGATTCCTTCATGACGAACGCGGATGTGCCGACCCTGGCGGTGCAAAACCTGATTTTGGATCCGGTGAATCCCTTTACCGGAAAGAGAATTGACGGAGAAGCGGACCGGGCGGCGCCGCAGAAGGTGACAACCTCGCTGCATTGGGACACCGGAACGAACAACGGGTTCGCTTTTTCAAAGAGCAGATGGTACACGGTGGAAAAGAAAGTGCTGGATCCGGACCGGTGGACCTACATCGGCGAGTACTGAACGGTGAAAAGAAGGATTTCGATCCCGGCTGCGCTGCTGATGACCGCGCTGCTGATGGGAGGACGGTACGCGCTGAGTAAGGCGGGATATATGCCGGGCATGCTGACGGTAGTCGTGCTGTCTCCCCTGCTGGAGGAGGCGGTATACCGTGGCGCGCTTTTCGGCAGCCTTCGTCGGGAGATGCCGGGATGGGCGGCGGCGCTGCTGTCTGCGAGCCTTTTCGCTGCGGGGCATCAGGGATTGCCGGGCATCATCGCAGCGATGGCGTTCGGCCTGCTGGCGGCCTGGCTGAAGGAAAAAACGGGTGAGCTGCGCTGGCCTATTCTGCTGCATATCGGGTGGAATTTGGTTATGTTTCTGATTGGCGGAGGGAAATGATTGCATGTATCTGTATATTGACCCGGGTACGGGAAGCATGCTTTTTACGATCCTGCTGGCGATATTGGGA
>CAZMFY010000082.1:5112-9336 GCA_964565635.1 uncultured Oscillospiraceae bacterium | reverse complement strand
GCAAGCACGGCTGATCAGGCAATCCGTCCCTTTTCGTGGGGCTGCCGCACTAAGCCCAAAAAACGGAGTTGTTCTTCTCGAACTTCTCCGTTTTTTGGGCTTAGCGCGGTAATCCCGCGTCCCCCGTTTTCAAAGGAAGCGCCTGCTCCTTGTTTGTATTTCCGCTTCCATAGGGTATTACCACCACTGCTTGGCGGCCTTGCGCATGGCCAGCACATACCACACCAGCAGCGCCAGGGGCAGCACCAGCAGGGCCAGGGCAACGGCGGTACTGCCGCTGCCCGTATAATGATCGGCCAGAAAGGCGGCGCCAAAGAGCACCAATCCCATGCCCAGCGCCAGCACCCGAGGGCGCATATATCCTTTGTACGCTTCGGGGTGGCGGCATTTGCGCTCCCGGAAGCCTCCGGGCATGAGGATTCGGCGGCCATTGCCCAGAGGCTTGCCCTGGCGCAGCCGCAGCCACACGGCCAGGCAATACAGCCCAAAGCCCAGATACAGCGCCGCCGCCATGACATCCACCATGTTTTCGGCGGAGCCCGCCAAGCCGGCCTGAGCGGTCACAAGCAGTCGCGACATGGCCTTACGCCTTCCTGCGGGTCTTGATCATATCCATGGCCACGGCGAAGATGATGAGCACGCCGGTGGTGACATCCAGGATATAGGGGTCGATCTTGAAGGCGGTGCCGGCATTGGTGATCAGCACCATCAGCACGGTGCCAAACAGCGTGCCGGTGACGGCGCCGCGGCCGCCTGCCAGCGACGCGCCGCCGATGACCGCCGCGGCGATGGCGTTCATATCATAGCCCTCGCCAGTGCCCGGCTGAGCCATGCCCACCCGGGCCGCCAGCATGATGGCCGCCACGCCGTAGAGCAATCCCGCGAAGGAATACACCAGGTAGAACATCTTGCGCACCTTGATGCCGCTGAGTTTGGCCACCTCGATGCCCGAACCAATGACGTACAGGTTGCGTCCAAACACGGTATATCGCAGCACGATAAAGATGATGAGCGCCACCAGCAGCCAGATCAGCGCCAGATAGGGAACGACGCCAAACAGCTTGCCCGTGCCGATATTGAGGATACGGGCGTCGGTATAGGTCACGTTCAGGCCGCCGCACAGCAGCTTCACGATGCCGCGGATCACCGTCTGGGTGCCCAGGGTGGCGATCATGGCGGGCACGTTCAGGTCATAAATGATGACGCCGTTGATGAAGCCGCACAGCACCGTCACGCCCACGCAGGCAAGGATGGTGAGCCAAAATGGCGTGCCCGTGCGGGTTTGCAGCAGCGCCATCACCATGCAGCCCAGGCCGGCCACGGCGCCGCCCGAAATATCGATGCCGCCGGTGATGATTACGATGGTCTGGGCCACCGCCATCACGCCCACGATGGCGCCCTGCTTGGTCAGGTTGGTCAGATTATAGGTGCTGGTGAAATTATGGGTAAACACAGCCGCCAGCGCAAAGAGCGCGATGATTATCACGCCCAGCGTAAACTCGGTGCGCTTGAGTATCTGGCTGATCATGGCCGTGGATTTTACCTTCCTGTCGTTCGTCATGGCTTTTCTCCTTACTGTTCAATGGAGGCCTTGCGCAGAACCTCTTCTTCGGTCAGCGTTTTCAGCGCTTCAGAATCAAACTCCGCCGTAATCCTGCCCTGGGCCATGACGATCAGCCGATCGGAGAGGCCCATCACCTCGGGCAGGTAGGAGGAGATCAGGATCACGCCGCGGCCCTGGGCCGTCAAGCGCTCAATGAGCTTGTAGATTTCCTGCTTGGCCCCCACGTCGATGCCCACGGTGGGCTCGTCAAAGATCAGGATATCAGGGGCGCGGCACAGAAGTTTGGCAATGACCACCTTCTGCTGATTGCCGCCGGACAGGTTGCCCACCAGCTGCTCGATGGAGGGCGTTTTGACGTTGACATCCCGGCTGAACTCAGCGGCGCGCCTGGCCTCCTTGCGCAGGTTGACAAAGCCCATTTTGCTGATCATATCCAGCGAGCTCATGTTGATATTCTTTTTGATGGAGAGGCCAAGGGCGCAGCCGTCGGCCTTGCGGTCCTCGGTCAAAAAGCCGATGCCGTAGTGCAGGGCGTCGCTGGGATTGCGGATCTGCGCCTTTTTCCCGCCGATGTACACATCGCCCGTGAGGCGTTTTTCCACCCCGGTGACGGCGCGCATGATCTCGCTGCGCCCAGCGCCCACCAGGCCCACAAAGCCCAGGATCTCGCCCCGATGCAGTGTAAAATTGATATCGTGAAAATGGCTGCTGTCCGAAAAATTCTCCACCCGCAGCAGCTCCTCGCCGGGCTTGTAGTGCTCAATGTTGTAGATATCGCTCATGGGGCGGCCCACCATCATGGCGATCAGTTTATCCTTGTCCACCTGAGAGACCGGCAGCGTGTTCACATAGGCGCCGTCCTTGAGGATGGTCACGGTATCGCAGATCTCGATAACCTCCTCCAGGCGGTGGGAGATATAGATGATGCTCACGCCGCGCTCCTTGAGCTCCTTCACAAAGCGGAACAGTATTTCCACCTTGTCATTCTCCAGCAGGGCCGTGGGTTCGTCGAGAATGACAAGTCTGATATCGTCGTTAATGGAAATTTTGCTGATGGTGACCATGGCCTGCATGGCGATGGTCAACTCGCGGATCTTGGCGCGGGGATCCACCTTCATCTCAAATTTATCGATGACCTTCTGGCTTTCCTCGGTCATCCTGCGCCAATCCACAAGGCCTCTCTTTTTGGGCTGGCAGCCCAGAAAATAGTTTTCGGCAATGCTCAGATCGGGGGCGATGGTAACGCTTTGGTAGTTGGCAAACACGCCGTGGGCCTGGGACTCCACCGCGCTGTTGTTGGTGATCCATTCACCGTCGTAGTTCATGGTGATGGTTCCCTTATCCTGATGCTCCACGCCCATGATACACTTGATCAGCGTGGATTTGCCCGCGCCGTTTTCACCGCACAGCGCGTGCACCTCTCCCTTTTTGATTTCAAAGCTCACATCATTGAGCGCCGTGACGCCCGGATAGAATTTGCTGACGTGCTCAATTTTCAAAATGGTATCATCCTGCAAATGCCTCACCCTCATTTCGTTGGTGATTTGTGTCGGGGGCGAAGGAAGCCCCGCGGCCCGGCGGCTGTTTCTGCGGGGGCCGCGCCTGAGAAGAACAGGTGCGGCAAGGCCTGGGCCCTGCCGCACCGGGTTTCAAGGTTTACTCAGACAGCTGGGGATTCATGATGAAGTGGATTTCCTCGCTGTCAATGTTATCCATGGTCACGATGACAGGCGGGCAGTTGATCTGCTTGGCTTCCTCGGGGTTCTTGCCGGTGACCACCGTGCGGATGGCGTTCTCCATGCACTTGTAGCCCTGCTCGAAAGCGTTCTGCACGATGATGGCGGACAGATAGCCGTCACGCAGCGCCTGGATCTCGATATCATCGGAGTCCACGCCCACGGAGACGAAACCGTCCTTCTTGTTGGCAGCGCGCACAGCGTTGCACACGCCGTCGCAGGTGATGTTGTTGCCGGAGTACATGCCGATGAGCTCATCGCCATAGGTGGCCATGATGTTTTCGGCGTTGGTCTGGCTCTTTTCCACCACGTTGTTGTTGTAGTAGGTTTCGGTCTGCACAAGGGCGGGGGCGTTGGCGGCCACATAGTCGCGGAAGGCCTGGATGCGGTGATTCAGGGCTTCGTTCTCCACGTTCATGTTGATGCCAATGGTGCCCTTGTCGATGGGCATGCCCTTGTCTTCCATCGCTTTCAGGAAGGCCTGGCCGGCCAGCTCGCCGATGGTGTCGTTGGAGCAGTAGTAGAACTCGTTGTAGGTATCTGCATGGGCGCCGTCATCGCCTACGCCCAGGCCGCAGTTGACGAAGTTCAGCACGATGCCGGCCTCGGTTGCCTCACGGGCCTTGGGCACGGTGGGGTCGATGGACAGGGTGGCAGTGACGATGGCTGCGGGCATCTGAGCGATGGCGTTCTCGAAGGCAGTGATGTACTGCTCGGTCTGCTGCTCTTCAGCGGGGCCTACGCGGGTGTAGTTGATGGTGATGCCCAGTTCCTTCTCCAGGTCAGCCTTGGCCTGCAGGATGCCTACCTCCACCTGGCTCCAGAAAGCCGATGCGGTGGAAGGGGTCAGATAGATGATGTCATAGCTGTCGGCGGCAAAGGCAGTATTCACCAGCGGCAGAGCCATCATCAGCACCAGAACCA
>CAZMFY010000082.1:0-5012 GCA_964565635.1 uncultured Oscillospiraceae bacterium | reverse complement strand
TCGGCGGCAAAGGCAGTATTCACCAGCGGCAGAGCCATCATCAGCACCAGAACCAGACAAATGAGCTTTTTCATGAATCTTTCCTCCTTCATGTACTTGTTATATTTGCATCCATCCATGGACGGCGGCAGATCAATAGAATCACAGCACGCCCTCCTTCATGAACCTGTTATATTTGCAGCCATCCATGGACGGCGGCAGATCAATAGAATCACAGCACGCCCTTTTGCAGGATAATGCAGCCGTAGGGCTTGGTCTCGCTGGTACACACCGTAACATAGGCACGGCCGGCCTTTTCATAGAATTTGGTACGCTCGATCTCGCCCACGCAGGATACGTCGTAGCCGTTGTTCTTCACGGCCTCCTTGACGCCGTCCCACACCGGGGAGCTTTCCAGCACTACGCCGGAGTCCTTATCGGGCACCATGTACTGGACGGGGTACTTTTCATATTCCACATCCAGGGGCACCAGCTTCAGGATGGCGTCCAGCATCTGGGCGGCGCCCACGCCCTTGGCCTGGATGCTCACGGCGTTGGGGGATTTGGTGATGGGGGGATAGAAATGATCGGCAATGACGATCAGATCGCCGTGGCCGGTATCGGCCAGCGCCTTGAGCAGATCAGAACCAATGATATCCGGAATACCTTTGAGCATAACAGATGTCCTCCTTTATATAATATAGTTGCTTAGCAATGCGCTTTCAGGAAGTTCTCCACCTCGTCCCGGGTGGGCATGGCGGGGGTGGTACCGATGCGCTGCACCGACAGCGCAGCCACGGCGTTGGCGAACCGGGCAGCCTCGCCCAGCGTTTTGCCCTCGGCCAGGGCGGTGAGCAGGCCGCCGTTGAAGGCGTCGCCCGCGCCGGTGGTGTCGATGGCGTTGACCTTGTAGGCCGGCACGATCTCGGACTTGCCGTTGCTGTATACATACACGCCCCGGCTGCCCAGGGTGATCAGCACGTTCTCCACGCCCTTGTCCAGGAACACCCGGGCGGCGCGGTCGGCGCTCTCCAGGCTGTCCACGTGCACGCCGGTGAGCTCCTCGGCCTCCACCTCGTTGGGGGTCACCAGATAGCAGCCCTTCAAAAAGTCGTCAGTCACCGGCTGGTAAGGCGCGGTGTTGACGATCACCCGCACGCCGTTTTCCTTGGCCAGGCGGGCCACCTTCTCGTTGGCGTCCTGGTTGACCTCCAGCTGCAGCAGCAGGTAGGCCGACTCCTTGATGCGCTCCTCCACCTTTTTGATGTCCGCATCGGTGATGGTGGCGCAGGCGCCCGAGACGATGACGATCTCGTTCTGGCTGGTGTTTTCATCCACCATGATCAGGGCGATGCCGGTAGCCACTTTGTCGTTGTAGAACAGGTAATCCTTGGGCATGCCCACATCATCCATGGCGTCGGTGGCGATATTGGCCATGCTGTCCCGGCCCAGTTTGGTGATCATGGCCACGTCGCCGCCGGTCTTATGGGCGGCGATGCCCTGGTTGAAGCCTTTTCCGCCGGCACCCTGCTTGAAGAAGCTGCCCTTCACCGTTTCGCCCGGGGCAGGAAGATGGGGGGTGCGGGCCATCAGATCCACCACAAAGCTGCCAAAAACCGTAACCTTTTGTTTCATTTTATGGCCTCACTTCTGCTGCGCCTGAAGCAGCTTGATGATGCGGCTGGTGCCTAGCCGGGTGGCGCCCAGCTCCACAAATTTTTCGGCGTCTTCCAGGGTGGAGATACCGCCGGCAGCCTTTATGCGCACCTTGGGTCCCACGTTCTTGGCGAACAGCGCGATATCGTCAAAGGTGGCGCCCGCCGTGCTGAAGCCGGTGGAGGTTTTGATGAAATCCGCCCCGGTTTCGGTGACGATATGGCACATAGCGATCTTTTCCTCGTCGGTAAGCAGGCAGGTTTCGATGATCACCTTGAGCACCAGATCGCCGCAGGCGGCTTTGAGCCGCTTGATCTCGTCAGCCACATACTGGGTGTTGCCGGCCTTGAGCTCGCCGATATTGATCACCATATCGATCTCCCGGGCTCCATTGGCGATGGCCTCCCGGGTTTCAAACTCCTTGGCGGCGGGGGTCATGTTGCCGTTGGGGAAGCCCACCACCGTGCAGATGGTCAGTTTGCCCTGCACATAATCGGCGGCCCGCTTCACATAGCAGGGAGGAATGCACACCGACGCGGTATGCCACTGCATGCCCTCGTCGCACAGCTTTTTGATATCCTCCCAGGTGGCGGTCTGCTTGAGCAGCGTATGATCCACCATGGAACACAGCTTTTCGTTGGTCATATTACACGCCTCCATTTTCATTCCCCACGCCTTCCCGGCCGGAAAGACGCAGCGGAAATCATTTTCATATGGGTTTGTCGTTTAAGAACCCTCTATCTTGTAACCGTTGAGATAATAACAGCTATTTTTTGCTATGTCAAATGAGAAAATGATATGTTTCATATGAAAATCTTTTAATTTTCGTTCTGATTTTTTCACACATATCCCCTTTGGGTGCCGGACCGGCGCCGGGGACGGTCGTTTCCCCGATGTGACGATGCCACAGGCCATGTATGGAAGGCAGAGCAGGAGAGGGAAAAAAGAATCGGACAGTTTTGAACAAGCCGCGGCTTAAATACCGGGATGCTGCCATTTTCAATAGCATCCCGATTTTCAATTCTCCCCGGATCCATAGTGCCGTTTCTTTGACGCGGCGATCTGTTCCGGCGTAAATATAATATATAATCCGAAACCGTCTCCTATTAAGAAGAGCCGGTTCGGATTATTGTAACCACAACGCAAGAACACTGGTTAAATATTTTTCAGGCCCCTATGTCTATTTCATGAAATGTGCAGAGTGCGCTGATTTTCCCTCATTTTTTGTGAAATCCAGCGTAAAACTCCCTCATTTTTTGTGCAATTGTCTTGTGTCCGGTCATGCAACCTATTATAATAGGTGCATACGGAGGTGCATAATCATGTACATGCGGCGAAAGATCGATGATTTCCTGACACACTGGAAAGAATCTCCGGATCACATGCCCCTGATCGTCAAAGGTGCACGTCAGACCGGAAAAACAGCATCCATCCGCGAGTTCGCCCGAAAAAACTACAAAAATTTCATCGAAATCAACTTTATCTTTGAACCACAATACAGGCAGATCACAGCAGATGGATACAGCGCGCAGCAGATCATCAAAAACATGACGCTGATCAACCCGGGGCTTAAACTGATTCCCGGTGAAACACTGCTTTTCTTTGATGAAATCCAGGATCATCCGGATATTGCAACCGCCCTGAAGTCTTTTCAGGAGGATAAACGTTTTGATGTCATCTGCTCCGGATCCCTCTTGGGCATCAATTATAAAAAGATTGAAAGCGTCAGCGTAGGTTATAAACAAAACTATGAAATGCGGTCCCTGGATTTTGAGGAATTTCTGTGGACACAGGGCTATCAGAGCGATACCATCTCATCCATTCTGGAGCATATGCTGACCCTCACGCCCTTCAGCACTCTGGAACTTTCCCGGTACAGTTCCCTTTTCCTGGATTACTGCGTGCTTGGCGGCATGCCTGCAGTAGTCAGAAAATATGTGGAATCCGGAACTTTTGAGGAAACGCTGGATATTCAGAAACAGCTCCTCCTTGACTATGAGGAAGATGTGCGTAAATACGCCGATGGAATGGATCAGACCAGAATCATTAATGTCTTCCGCCATATTACACCGCAGCTGGCAAAGGAAAACAAAAAATTCCAGATATCCAAAGTCGCATCCGGAGCACGTTTCCGTGACTACCGCGGATGCATTGAATGGCTGCTGGACGCTGGGATTGTCCAGGCTTGCTATTGTCTGAATTATCCTGAATTGCCGTTGAAAGGTAATTATGACGCTGATAAATTCAAGCTTTATTACGCCGATTCCGGACTTCTGATTGCCACTCTTGACGCAGAAGCGCAGAAAGAATTCCGCGCATACCGGAACCTTGGCGTTTATAAAGGCGCACTGTATGAGAACATCATCGCAGAAGCGCTCGTAAAAAGTGATCTGCCCTTGTACTACTATAAAAAAGAAGATTCAACCCTTGAAGAGGATTTCTTTGCCCGCAGCGCAAATGATCTGGTTCCGATTGAAGTGAAAAGCACCAACAATGCCTCCAAATCATTGAGATCGCTGATTCGCAGCCAGTCATATCCTGAAATCCATTATGGTATCAAACTGATCGGAGGCAACCTTGGATATGCAGAGCAGATCTATTCTTTCCCACATTTTTGTGCATGCCTTCTGAATCGTTTCCTGCAAAACCATAATCAGTATAGAGCGGATTGAATTCCGTGGGATTAATGAATTGGCAACATCTTTAGGATTTCAAAAGGAAGCCAGAAGTCGCACGGAGATGCAATCATTCTGCGGCATCAAATCGCAGGATTATTTCAGACGTAATATTCTTTTACCCCTGCTGGAAAGCGGCAGGCTGAAGCGCACAATCCCAGATAAGCCCAACAGCAGCAAGCAGAAGTATATCCGGGCATGAGCTTATATCCTTACCGAAACGACTACTTGTCAAGCTTTCCCCACAAAAACCTCTGGCAGCCTTTGTCGGCCGACAGAGGTTTTTTGTTATAATATCTCGCTCATTTTTCGCTGTCCGATTGACAGGAAGCTTCTCACGCATCTTGCGGGTACTGTCCACGCAGGCCATTTCTTACTTCCTGAGTCCATCCCACAGATGCGCTTCCATCTCATCAAGGGCAGCCTGGTTTTCAGGGAAGGGTTCATATGTTTTCTCCCATAATACCGTTGCCTCACCTGCAAGACTGTCTGCTTCCCATACAGTAACGTGCAGCCGGTCCAGATTTGTAGTTTGAGTTCCGATTCTGCCTTCCCATACAATGGATGTTTCCTCTTCTGACACCATGGTGCGAATGCTCTTTAGGACATTTCCATCCCAGACACAAATCTCCGCATGAAACAATGTACCCGCATTGCCATCGTTACTCTTTGATACCAGATATTGTCCGTCCACTAACTCAT
>CAZMFY010000081.1:0-9382 GCA_964565635.1 uncultured Oscillospiraceae bacterium | reverse complement strand
CTTGGTTCTCTTTTTTTCTCCCCTTTTGTGTTACCTATGTATTGTACTCATACAAGACACGGCGCGTAATAAAAAATGCGTCCACGCCACGGAATAAAATTTACGCACCACGACTGAAAAATGCACAAGACACAACGCGAACAAAAAAATAGCGCGCCACACTTGGTGTACTTGGCGCGCGAATCGTGAAACCTCATATTCATTTCATGTATGTAGCCTGGAACTAAAACCCGCCCATCATGCCAGTCTCGTTTTCTCCGCTGCCGGTGCCCCCGCCGCCCGGTCTCGGCGTAGGCGCAGCCGTTTCCGTGGGTTCTGCCGTGGGGGCTGCTGTGGGGGCTGCTGTGGGGGCTGCTGTGGGAGCTGCTGTGGGCATGGCTGTGGGCTCAGCCGTCGCTGGCTCTGCGTTCAGCGCAGCCGGAGCGTCTGTCAGTTCCTCCTCTGTCAACTCCTTCTCTGTCAACTCCTCCTCTGTCAGCTCCTCCTCTATCAGCTCCTCCGCGGTTTCTTCTCCCGCATCCGGCAAATCCCGCCGATCCGCCTCATCTACGCTTCCAGATGTGATAAAGCTGATCGCCCCGTTAATCCAAGAGGACAGCATGGGTTCTCCTTTCTCCTGTCTCTCCGGCCCCGGGGCCAGTATCAGCAACAGTATCGCCTGCAGCAGCGCCCAGAATTTCATTTCTATTCCCCCATTCTATGGTTCTCTCCTGACAGAATTTCGTGTTTATGCCGGGTTAATTAATCGGCAGTATCTCTGTTTCGTATTCACCATGCGGAGCCTCTCCGGACGTAGTAATAATATCCACATCGTCCAGATAGATGATTTCAATTTCCGGCTTTTCGTAGTGCTTCTTTTTCTTCTCTTCGGTTTTCTTTCCTTCGATTTCCTGCATGGCTCTTCCTCCTTCGTATCACTGTCCGAAGCATTTAATGGCCGCCTGATTGTATCGATATAGGGTCCGCCCCAGCTGCTGAAGCGTCTCTTTTTCTGAAGAAATCGCAGCCCTGGCATATGTCAGGACTGAGGCAGTCATGCTGTACGTCTTTTCGCCCTTTGAGATACCGTAAACATGACTTACCTGAAGCTTATTGGAATAGATCCCGCTCTTCGTAGCCAAGTATCCTTTATTGTCCCCTGTCTTTTTCAACGCAGCCGGATTTCCATCAATTGTATAAGTACATTCGTCCGGATTCACGTCGCTGAAGTTAAGATAAAGCCGCAGCGTGTTATCCGATTCGATCATCAGCGTCATTCCTTGTAACGTAATTCCTTCGGGTATTTCTCCTGACGCAACAGAATTGAATGCCGTCAACGTATCAACTGTAATTCCGCTTAGATCCGCTTTTATCGAAGCGCCTTCTGCATTCTTTCCGAAATAGATTTTCGCGGCTGCACAGTAATCCATGGCAGCACTGGCCAGGGCCCGCTCATCGGAAGAACCTCCGTTCCCGGCCAGCCAGCTCATGTATTCATCCAGGCTTTTGCTGACGCCGGTAGCCGTGTAGTCTGATCCGCTTGAACCCTTAACGGTGATCGGGGCCCCGGTTCCGTCGTAAAGCTTTGCGCAGATATTATCCCCGGATTCAACGGGCACCATGGCAAGACTGAATTTATATCCTTTTCCCTCTACATATTCCGCGTCTTTGATCGGCCTGTTCACCGTGCTTCCCTTCCGGGTGTTTGTCAGCGCTACGTACGCGCCTTGATCCGCCAGGATTTCCTGGGGAATATCGAAGTAGAAATTCAGTTTGATTCTGTCGTTGAAGGATCCGGAAACGCCTTTGATCTGAGCGTACACGGCT
Source organism: uncultured Oscillospiraceae bacterium (assembly GCA_964565635.1). Taxonomy (GTDB): domain Bacteria; phylum Bacillota; class Clostridia; order Christensenellales; family Aristaeellaceae; genus Aristaeella. The sequence goes on along the minus strand of CAZMFY010000081.1, from coordinate 7,576 downwards.
TCCGTTTTCGTTTTCCATGCCGCGGTCAAAATGACTTTTCCCGCCGGCATGGTGAAAGTATATATGCCGCCGGTACCCTCAGCGATCGTCACCGTCGTTTCGTCTTCCGTTGCCGCCACCAGGGTATCCAGTTCGTATCCTTCCAGCGGCGTCACGGTCAGCGTTACCAGCTTCCCTTCTTCCGCCGCGCTGGGAGATGCCTCCACACTTCCATGCTCCCCGGATATAATCTCAATTTCATATATAGTATTCCCGGTGTTCAAATCATACAAATAACTTGTGGCACTCCAACCGATCCACGCCTTTCCCTCTGCATCATCGGGATCATCTGTGATCACCGCATAACTCAGCGTCCCTCCAGAGACATTAAACGTAAAGGCTTTTGTTTTTGTCTCAGGATCATAAGTATATCCTGATCCATGGAGAAAAACCTTATCCGGATAACCCGGCCGTCCGAAATCGGCATTGGCCAGATCCACCGGATAATATTTATCAACGCTATTGACTGTCAGCCTGACCACATTCCACGTGTGGCTATGCGCAGCTTCCTGAGGTGCGGTAACCGTTCCTGTCATCGTGATACAGGGAATACCGGCAAGATCACACAAATATTTGAATCCCTTTGCATATCCGTTGCTGTTCACGGTTGTCGCCGGGTCTCCGTCGAAGATGTTTATCAGCTGCCAGCTGTCGCTGTCCGTTTTGTCAGGTGAAGAATTGTACTCGACCAGGTTACAGATCGCCTGCTTAAAGCCAGCCAGCTGTTGATAAGTACTCAAGCCTTCATGGTCCTGAATAATTTTTAGAATTCTGTTTTTTGCCGTGGTCACCCTGGCTGGCAGCGCTGTATTGAAGGAATAGGGATCTTCCGCATTCAGACGGTAACTCAAGCCAACCGGAAGCCTGAATGTGCAGTTCGTAATCGCAAGTCTTGTCTGCTCGTTGTTTGCATTAAGAGTTATGCTGATTTCATATTCAGCTTCAGCATCACTCCTATCCATCCAATATACATCATAGGGATAATCACTAATCAGCGCACTTACAGCATCTTTTACAGACAGGTTCTTTTTTTTCACCAGGAGGGATACCAGTTCTTTCTTAGCGTTTTCACTAACAATGTTTCCGTTTTCATCCCAATAATTACTATACTCTGTAATGCCCAAGTTCTTGGCGGTATGTGAATTTGAGCAATCCAGGTCTACGCTTTTGTATGTAAAAACAGTGGAGGCGCATTCTCCTTTCGCTACCGCAGCAGCCTGTGTCGCCAGCGTTTCATATAATGTGTGTGTACAGCCTACGAGCAGGCTCCCAGCATTCCGTGTCGGATTTGCTGCCATCAGCCTGATTCCGCGACTTCGACTTGGCAGTTCTCGAAGCACATACTGCTCAAAGAGATCTCCAAGATCAGCAGATCCGCCCAGGGAAACCGTTTCCTTAACAACGAACTTGTATGCTGTTTCTGCTTCTGATGTATCCTCTGTATCCTCCGATTCTTCTGCTTCTGATTGAACCTCTGCATTCTCCTGCTCTTCTGATTCCGATTGATCTTTTGTATCCCCTGTTTCCTCTGTTTCTTCCGCTTTTTCTGATTGTTCTGACTTCTCGGCGTCCTCCGTTATATCTGTATCCTCATTCTGCCCCGTTTCATCTGCGTTCTCTCCTTGATCCGATATATCTATGTTCTCCGTGGTCTCATCCGTTCTACTTATACTCTCAGTCCCCTCCACGGGCACATCCTCTTCTTTTGTTTCCACCATTTCATACGTTTCGGAAATCAATGATTCTGAAACCAGAGATAAAACATCATAGATACCCGTACGGTCCGCGGAAAAAGCTACAGTATTCTCCTGAAGCCGGGTACTGGCCGGCAGCTTCTTAGCCTGCTCAGACGCGGTTTTTCCTTCCGGGTCATACCGCCACACGGAAACGCTGACCTTGCCTTCCGGATATTGCTCCTGCAGGGAGGACAAACTCATATTTTCCATTTTAATTTGAAGGGTTCCCTTGGGCTCCGTCCCGGAAATCCGATAAACCTGATGACGCTGATAAAGGATCTCCTGTTCAGCTGTTCCCAGGTTTTCCTCCACGGCTAGCGTAAAGTCTCCGTTCCCGGAGCTGCTGATCTGGAGTTCCGCCTCCGGACCCATGACTCCCTTTTCCGCGGAAACGGTGATCAGAATTCCGTCTAACCGCATCGTCTGCAGGTATTCGGTTTCCTCTGTTTCCTTTCCCGATTCGTCTTCGTTTTCTGTCGGCTCCGCGGTCGGTGTTTCTTCCGGTTCGTCTGTCAGATCCGCAGCCGGCGTTTCTTCCGGTTCGTCTGTCAGGTCCGCGGCCGGCGTTTCTTCCGGTTCATCCGTAGGATCGGCAATCGGAGACGCTGCCGGTTCGCCCGTTGGATCCGCTGCTGGTATCGTTTCCGGTTCATCCGTTGAATCCGCTGGCGTCGCCATCGCGGGATCATTCACGGGCTTCGTTGTCGACGTGGAAGTCGGTTTCTCTGTCGCTTCCACCGTTGTTGGCTCAGGATCCTCGGTGGTCGGCTCCGTCGGCGCGGCTTCAGGTTCCAGGGTTGTGCCCTCTGAAGGCGCAGCGGTAGCGGTCGCAGCAGGCGTTGCTGTGGGTTCCAGCATTGGTGCTACAGTGACCGTCTCCGTTGGCGCTGCGGTAGGGGCAGTCGTGGGTTCAGGCGTTGGAGCCGCTGTCGGCGCAGCCGTGGGTTCAGGTGTCGGAGCCGCTGTCGGCGCAGCCGTCGGTTCAGGCGTCGGAGCAGCTGTCGGCGCAGCCGTGGGTTCCGGCGTCAGTGCTGTTGTCGGTGCAGTTGTCGGATCCGGCGTTGGTACGGTCTGCTCCTGGGAAGTCGCTGCAGGCACCATTTCAGCGAAAGCCAGCCCGCCTCCATGGCAAAACATCAGGGCCAAAATCATCCATACAACAAAGGCACGGCACCAAATGCTCTTCTCCTTCATTTCCTGACTTCCTCCCATGGAAACTATATAGCTCGAAAAGACCGGCCGTAACGATGAAACGACGGCTTGGCCTTTCCGGGCGGCTGTATTCACAAATCATGCATATATTTTAAGCCTTTAGAAAAGTCCATGTCAAGAACATGCGAAAAATTTTTGATCCTCAGGTTTGTAGAACGAATATAATTATACGCATAAACCGCACTCTCTGTTTTTCTTGCCAACAACAATAAAAGAGAATAGAATCAGGAAGGATATCATTTTTGTCTTGACGCGGTAATCCGTTTTTGCACAATCAGATGACAGAAGGGAGAAAAGAATATGCAGTACAGAAGGTTTGACAACACTTACATGGTTCGTATGGACGTGGGCGAGGAAATTATGCAGAGCCTGAAAGCCCTGTGTGAAAAGGAAGACATCCGCCTGGCCCGTGTGGAAGCGCTGGGCGCGGTGAACCACGCCGTGCTCGGCGTGTTTGACACGGAGAAACAGGCTTATCATCAGGAAGTGCTGAACAGCTTCATGGAGATCGCCGGACTGACCGGTAATGTCACCAGGATGAACGGCAAAGTTTATCTCCATCTGCACAGCACGCTGGCGGACCAGAGCCATACGGTTCACGCAGGTCATGTGATTGAGCTGACCGTAGGATTAACCTGTGAAATGTTTGTAACGGTTCTGCCGGGTGAAGTTGACCGGGTGCGCAACGAGAAGCTTGGCATCAATTTAATCAGTCTGTGACGGCCGTTGACCGCAAGCTCCGATGATCCGATGGTCAATGCTTTCAACTGACATTCGAGCCGTCTGACGCGGCGATCGCTGTTTTTCCGTTCCCACATCTGCTACGATGGACTCACAAAAGGAAGGAGGACTCCGTTATGGAAATGGGAAAAGAAATCCGACGCCTTCGTGAAGACCGGGGTATCACTCAGGAAGCCCTCGCTGAAATCCTGAATGTGACAGCCCAATCCATCAGCAAATGGGAACGCGGCACCAGCATACCGGATGTGCAAATGCTGCCGCAGATCGCGGTTTACTTTGGCGTCACGATCGATCAGCTGTTCGACATCGGACCGGACCAGCAGATGGAGCGCATTGAAAACCGGATCTACAGTCAGGGGCTGCTGGAAACAGCGGAGATCCGGCAGCTGGAGCAGCAGCTTGCTGCTTATTCCGAACAGCCGAAGCTCGCCGGGCAGGCCAACACGCTTCTGTCAAAGCTCTACAATCATCAGGCGGAGCATTACCGCATGCTGGCAGTCAGATATGGCAAAGAGGCGGTGGAAAAAACAGGCGGTGACTCGGATGCCATCAGCGAGCTCGCAAATGCCTGGGGAAGCTATATTTCCGACTGGAATGTCCGTAATCATCACGCTCTGATCAAATGGTTCAGTGATTACTGTCTCCGCAATCCGGGCAACCGTGCCGCCCTCATGTGGCTGCTCGATAATCTGATCGATGACCGGCGTCTGGCGGAAGCACGCCAGTGGATGGAAAAGCTGGTGCGCATGGACAATACCTTCCGCGTTCCCATGTACCGCTATCTGATCGCACAGGCGGCAGGGGAAAAGGAAGAAGCCGAAGCCTGTCTGCATGAATTGGAATCCATGGAAGGCCAGGAATGGTGCTGGGCTGTCACCCTTGGAGATATCTATACCCTGCGGCAGGATTATGGCAGGGCGATTGCCTGGTACAGAAAAGGCCAGGAGCTTCAGCCCTCCCCAAAGTATACGGACAGTGCGACCAGCATCGCGCATATTTATGAGATCCTTGGCAATGCGCCAAAGGCGATTGAGGCATACCGCGAACAGCTGAGATTGCTGCGGGAGGAGTGGGGCATTGTCCGAGGCGAAGAGCTCGATGAAGTGGAGCGGGCCATACGCAGCCTGCGGTAAAAATCAAGCTGTGGGCGCTTTCCGCCCAAAGAAAAAAACGGCATCCTGCTTCCGGTGCAGCCGGGGTCAGAATGCCAATAGCAACAGGCCTGCGGGCCGGTTCTTTCGAGCCGGACCGCAGGCCTGTCTGCGTTCAGCGTATTTACTCTACGGTCAGTGTGATTGTCACATCGCCGTTTCCCAGGAGTTCCCTCATCTCTTCAGGGGTTTTGTCTGTGATCCTTCCGAGCCGGGTGTAAGCCCAGGAATTGCTGCCGTAAAAAACGACCATCTGGCTGCTGGAATAAAGGACGATTTCCCCTGCGGAGGTCGTGATCTGCACATCGTGACTCGGCAGGCGCTGTCCAATGGAACCCACCTGCTCAAAGCCGCCGTACATGGACATCTGAATGGAAAGGCCGTTTGCGGCGAGCTTCCTTAAAGCATCCACCGATTCGTTGTCCTCCCAGGCGACCTCAACAGGCGTGCCGCCGATCGTCATCCTGATCATTTCCTGATCCTCCGTTTGTTCATTTTCAATCTGTTCGTTCAGCCGGGCCATATCATCATTGACCGCATTCTCCATCGGCTGGCCGAAGGATTCGTGCCCGCCATCGCTGATCACAGGGGATTCACGCTCCGGGTTTTTCCCCTCCGCGTCTCCGGCTCCCTCCGCAAAACCGACACAAGTCATCGCAAGAGCAAGGATTACCGTGTAAATCATTGCTTTTTGTCTCATGTCGTGTCTCCCCTTATGCTTCATCTTTCCAGACTTCCCTGGCCAGCCGGAAGACGGCCCAGCCCTTGGGCCAGCCTGAATAAATGGTCGCATGGGTGATGATCGCCGCGATCTCTGCTCTGGTCACGCCGTGATTCTTCGCGTTCTGCAGATGATAGATCAGAGAGGAATCCGTGATGCCGGACGCCATCAGGCTGACCACCGTGATCACGCATTTGGTCTTTATGTCGAGGGTCTCCTCATTCCACACCTCGCCAAACAGAACGTCGTCATTGAGATGCGCGAACATCGGCGCGAAATCGCCAAGCTGTTCACGGCCGGCTGTCTGAACGATTTTCTCTTTCATGATATTTTTCCTCCTGTGTTCGCTCATTTCAGATTTGCTTCCATCAATTTCTGAATCGTATCGAAGGGGATGATATCCTTTCAGTCATACAGATCTGAGGACATTTACAGCATAGCACCTCCCGGTGTTCTTTGCCAATGGTTATAATGAATATCATGATATTCCTGCTTTGCATTTCACCAAGATCGCATGAAACCCGGAGCGCCGGACTGTTTTCCGGCTGCCGCGTGGGAGGAAAGCATAGGCCGGGCAGCTGAAAACGGCATCCTGATGACTCGCCGGGAGTTTCAGAATGCCGTTTTTGTATTCCTGCCCTGATCCGTTTGGAATCCTTTTATTCTTCCGTCTGGCCGTCCACGATCTTCAGGAAGGCTTCGAAGGCTTCGTCCGCCTCCTGGTCCTCCACCGCCTGATAGGTATCGTTGCCGTCTTCATCGGGCACGACCTTCAGGATGAAGACCTCCATGGAATCCGGATCCTCTTCCTCGGTAGGTTCTGACAGGGCCAGATAATGCTGCCCCTTCATGTCGAAGGATCCCAGCAGCTCAAACTGCGTGGTTTCGCCGTTTTCATCTACCAGCTCGATGATGTCGTCCTCGAATTCCTCGATTTCCTCGTCCATTTCCTCGTCCTGGTTCTCCCATTCCTTATCCATGCTATTATTCCTCCTTCTGCTTTTCGCGTATGCTGAGGGATCTGCTCATTCGCTTCTGTGGGCGTCCAGCCACTCCTGCAGGATCACCGCGGCGGCCACCTTGTCCACCGTGCGCTTCCGGCCCGCCCGGTCCATTCCGCCTTCCAGCAGCGCATCCTCCGCGGCCACGGTGGAGAGCCGCTCATCCTGAAAGAAGACGGTCAGTCCCTGCTTTTCCACCTGGCGGCAGAACTGCCTGACCTTTTCCGCCTGGAAGCCCTCGGAGCCGTCCATGTTCAGGGGCAGGCCGCTGAGCACCTGATCGGTTTCAAACCGGTCGCACAGGGCTTTGATCCGCCGGGTATCCGGGCCCCAGCCCACCCGCTGAATCACCTCTACCGGAGAGGCGATGGTTCCGGTGGGATCCGATACCGCCACGCCGATCCGGGCATCCCCCACATCCAGGCACAGTATCCGCTGATTCATGCTCTTCTCCGTTTCCCGAAAACAGCTTCAGGGAGGCTGCTGCAGCCTCCCTGAGACCGGGATATCCTTATCCGTTCCGGCGGGGCGGACGGCGGTTGCCGTTGCCGCCTTCCCTGCGGGCCGGCGCGTTGTTTTCGTATACGATGTCGTTCCGAATCAGGTTGATGCGGCCCTGAGCGTCGATCTCGGAAACCTTGACTTCCAGCTCATCGCCGATGTTGACCACATCCTCAACCTTCTCCACCCGATGGTTCTCCAGCTTGGAGATATGGATCATGCCGTCCTTGCCGGGGGCCAGTTCCACAAAGGCACCGAAGTTCATGATGCGCACCACCGTGCCGGTGAACACGTCGCCCACTTCGATATCCTTGGCAATGCCCTCGATGATCTTCTTCGCCTTGGCAGCCGCTTCGCTGTCCGGCGTTGAGATGAACACGCTGCCGTCGTCCTCGATGTCGATCTTGACGCCGGTCTCGGCGATAATCTTGTTGATCATCTTTCCGCCGGGTCCGATGACTTCGCGGATCTTCT
>CAZMFY010000080.1:0-9534 GCA_964565635.1 uncultured Oscillospiraceae bacterium | reverse complement strand
TGGAATGCACTGCCAGCGAAGGCCTGATCACCGACATCGCCAAGAACGAATGGGGCTTCAAGGGCTACGCCGTCACCGACATTGCCGACGATGTGGATCTGTTCGCCGCTGTTGCCAACTCCGGTGTGACTGGCTATGACCTGCGCGGTCGCTTCTCTGAATCCGGCTACGATACCCAGACCAACGACGGCCAACCCATCAGCGCGGAAATGTTTGCGGGCGATGCCAACATCCTCACAAAGATTAAGGAAGCCGCTCATAACACCATCTGGGCCTTCTGCCAGACCAACCTGATGAACGCCTACGATTCCTCCACCGAATTCCAGCCCGTCACCACCTGGTGGCGTGTGGCTTACAACGTCGCCATCCTGACGACTGGTGGCCTGTTCCTGGCTTTCGCAGCGCTGTATACCGTTTCCGTGATCAAGAGCAAGAAGGAGGGCAAGTAAGATGTTGAAAAAGCAACGGGTTTCCTTCTATGTGGCTGCCGCGGCCGCCTTGTGCGCGCTGCTGGCGCTGGTTCTCTTCATCGTCAGCAACGGCACCGTGGGTTATCCCATCCTGAACAGCTCCTTGGCCATCTATTGCACCCTAGGCGCTTTCACTGCCTGCATTTGCTCCATGCTGGCCCAGATAAAAAACTGGAATGAGCTGCTTGTATCTCTTCTGCGGCTGGTGGCCCTAGGCCTCCTTTTCGTGGCTCTGACCGTAACGTTGGCCGACCGCGCGGTGGTGGCTGGCGGCCTGTTCACCTGGAACGGCCTGGACAAGTACGCCTGGAGCGCTTTCTATACCGGCGTCGCCTGCATCGCGTTTCAGGTGGCCGCATCCTTGTTGATGGTGGTTTCCGGCTGCATGAAGCAAGGAGCGAAAAAATAATCTCCCTTTCTCTTAAACTGTATCGGTTTGCCCTGATCTTCTCGGAAGGTCAGGGCTTTTACGATGTAAAACCGATCAGCTACGTTTTCTTCTTTCCTTGACAATCTCTTCACGGCAGTGTATAACAAAGCATGACCGGTTCCCATAAAATGGTTCAAATTCCGGCCAGATCATGCTGCCGCGGCATCTTTCATCTGGCAGTTTTGCCGCCGTGGCGATTTCGGGAGGTTGATTCTGATGAAATGGTTAATTGCCGCCGATTCCAGCTGTGACCTGAAGGCGCTGGACACGGGCTCTGAGGATATTCTGTATGATACGGTTCCCTTTATTCTGAACGCGGACGGAGAGGATTTTGTGGATGATATGAAGATCTCCGTTCCCGAAATGGTAGACGCGGTGGAGGCCTCCTCCGTCAGCCGCAGCGCATGTCCCTCCCCTTCCGCCTGGGAAGCTCTTTTTCAGAAGGCGGACAGGGTCATTGCCCTGACCATCTCCGGGCGTCTTTCCGGCAGTTATAACAGCGCAATGGTCGGAAAAGCCATGGCGCTGGAGAACCATCCTGAAAAGCAGATTGAAATCATCGACTCTCTGTCCACCGGGCCGAAGCTCGTCATGTTGGCCCAGACAGCCCTGCGCCAGATTCAGGCCCGCGCTTCCTTCGAAGCCGTCTGTGCTTCCTGCAAGGGCCTGGCCACCTCCGTCCGGACGATCTTTACCCTGTCTTCCTTCCATAACCTGGTTCAGAACGGCCGGGTCAGCAAGGCTGCCGGGTTCATCGCGGGCAAGCTGGGTATCCGGGTCATCGGTGTCGGCAGCCCCGAAGGCGAGATCCAGCTCAAGGAAATCATGCGGGGCGAGCAGCGCACCATGAAAAAGATTATCAAAGATATGGAAGAAAACCTGTATAACGGCGCGGATATGGTCATCAGCCACTGCCTGAACGAACCCATGGCCCAGGCCCTGCAGGCCGCCATCCTGACACGTTGGCAGGACGCCCGGGTTCAGATTCTTCCCACCCGGGGGCTGGACAGCTACTACGCGGAGCGCGGCGGTCTGATTATCAGCTACCCCATGGGGAACCCGGCGAAGGCCTGATCTGTCCGTCAGAAAGGTTATTTTGAAATGGAGAGCATCCCGGCAAGATAATCCGGTTCTCCGTCCCGTCCCCGGTAGACGCCCCCCTTGCAGACCGCCTGAATTTCACGGCCCTCCGGATCCGGAATCCGAATCGCCGCATGAAGCCTCGGGCGCTTTCCCTCCAGGGTTTCGGTCCATGCTTCCCGGAAGATCTCCCGATCTTCCGGGTTCATTTTTTGCGTCAGGGCTTCCAGCAGCCGGGGATGGAATTCATCCGCCAGGCCCAGCAGCTGCTGAAGGCCGGGCGCGAGCCGGGCCACGCCCGTTTCCAGATTCAGCAGGAACAGGCAGTCCTCTTCGCTTCCGGTGCACATCGCTTCAAAAATCCGATCCGTCAGCCCGGTCAGGTTCAGGTTCGTACCCCTGTGCTCCGCTTCCATGGCCACTTCCCGCTTCAGCTCCGCCTTGTTGCGGTACATCATATAGTCCGCCACCCGCAGAACGTCATGCAGGCTACGGTACTGGGAACCGGATACGGCGTATCCCATGGCCAGCTTGGGCACGTATTCCCTTTTTTCACCCTGCAGGAGGCAGGCTTTCCGAATTGCGTCCATCTCCCGGGTCACCGTTTCCTCCGGGACGTCCCGGTAAACCGCCAGAAACTCATCCCCGCCCATCCGGTAAATATGCTCCGCGCTCCGGAGATGATCCCGCAGCGTGGCCGCGATAAAGGTAATATAACGGTCTCCCGCCTCATGGCCGTAGAGTCCGTTCACGGATTTCAGGTTGTTCAGATCCGCGAACAGGAAAATGAACCGCTTGGAAGGATCCGCCAGATATTCCGCCTCATAGCCCGGGATATCCGCCTCATACCGATTGCGGTTTTCCACGCCCGTCATGGCGTCGATACTGTCCTTCTGGCCGGTGCCCATGCTTCTCCACAGATTGATTCCCAGCGCCAGCGCCGCGGCCAGATACAGAATCAGCGCGCCGCCCCGCAGGAGCACCGCCGCCCGGGATTCGGAATGGAGCGTCAGGGCCGCCAGCACATCCGACGCCAGAAACAGGGCCGTCAGGCCGGATAGGCGGGAGAAGCGTCTCCCCTCTTTTCTTCCTTTTCCGTCGGACAGGAAAACAGCCAGCGCCAGGAGGCACGCGGCCTCGGCGCGAAATAAAAGCAGCCAGTTCAATCCTGTCTCCCTCCTTCTTTTCCCCTGCTGTCTCTTCCCGTATTTTGACACAATCCCCCGGATCTGTCAATTTTATCGAGACATGGACAAATTCTTGATAAGATGATATAATGAAAGTTGACACAGATCAAAAAACCTGACTTCTGGAGTTTATTAAATCGCATGGATATTCGTGCTCTCAGAGAAATCATGGGCCTTTCGCAGGCTCAGGTCGCAGAGGAGCTGGGCGTTCCCAGGCAGGAAGTCATCGACTGCGAGGAAAACGGGGAAACCTACCTGCTGCTGCAATATCTTTCTGTTTTTCCCATCAATCCGAAAATTCTTTCGGATGAGGACGCGGATCCCTTCCTGCCTTCCTTCGACCAGACCAGTCCCGGTCACCGTCTGAAAAGCTGGCGGGAGGAGCAGTCCGTCCCCCTGGCGCTGATGGCCTCCGCCCTGGGGATGACGGAATCGGAGCTGGACGCGGTGGAAGGCGGCGCGCCTTTCCCGCTGAATCGCCGGCAGGGGGAGGAAATCGAAAGAAAAACCGGGATGAACCGGAAATGGCTGATGTACGGGGACGGTCGCGAAAAAGGGATCTCCCGGCTGACGCCCCCGGAGGCCTCCCCGCAATCCAATACGCCTTCCCTGACGGAGGTCCGTCCCGCGCCAAACCGTCTCATCGGGCAGAAGATTCGCGATGCCCGGGAAGCGGCCGGGCTTACCCGGGAGGCCTTCTCGAAAATGCTTGGTCTTTCCGTCAGCCGCGTCGCCCAGATGGAATCAGGCTATATCAAGGATTCCCGGGCAGCGGAAATTCTTCAGTCCCTTTCGGCCGCCCTGTCCCCCGCCCCGGAGGAATCGCCGAAGGCCGCCGGCCAGCGGCTCCGCGCCGCCCGGAAAAAACTGAATCTTACCGTTCGGGAAGCCGCGGAGCGAATGAGCATCATGCCCACGACGCTGGCCCATCTGGAAAGCGGATATGTGACCGGCAAGCATGCGGATGAGCTGATCGCAAAGCTGCTGGATCCCACCGCGGCGGATGCTCCCGCCGCCTTTGACGCCAAATCCGCGGGGGCCCGGATCCGGGATGAGCGGATCAAGGCCGGACTGAGTCAGAAGGAATTGGGGACCATTCTGCGGCTGCCGTCCTCCAGAATCAGCCACATAGAGCTGGGTACCGTAAGCCGGCAGGAGGCCGAAAACATTCTTCGCCGCATTCACGGACAGCCCCTGCGGGAAATCCGCAATATTAAAGTCAAGCCTTCGGATCAGGTCATTCTGGGCGCCAACATCCGGGAAGCCCGGGAGCAGGCCGGACTCAGTCAGAAAGCCCTGGGGCAGCTGCTGGAGCTTCCCCAGACCCGGATCAGCCAGATCGAACGGGGAAAGGTGGACGAGGCAACCGGCCGCCAGATTCTCCAGCGGCTCAGTGCCATCAGGGAAGCTGTGCCGGCCGTCTCCGAAGGCACGGACGCCCTGACCGCTTCGGGCAGCGCCCAGGGTCCCTCCGTCCCGCAGCCCGTCCTGGGAAATAAAATCCGGGAGTCCAGGCTGGGAGCCGGGCTCAGCAAAAAAGCCCTGGGAAATCTGCTCGGCATCTCTCCGGGCCGCGTCACCCGGATGGAAAGCGGCACGGTGGACGAAGCCACGGCGCTTCAGGTGCTGGCGGCGATTCTGGAAGCCCAGGCTCGTCAATAGGTGCATTTCCGAAAAAAAAAGGCCTTCCCGCGCCATGAAAATGCGCGGGAAGGCCCTTTTTGAATTCCTTTTTACTTTTCTTCCGCCGCGGCCAGCCGGCCCGTTCTTTCGATCTCGGCAATCATATCAATCCTGCGCTGATGCCGTTCCCCCTCAAAGGACGCATCCAGCCAGGAATCCACGATCATCTTGGCCAGCTCGATGCCGATGACCCTGGCGCCGAAGGCCAGCACGTTGGTATTGTTATGCCGTCTGGACAGCTGGGCCGTATAGGGATCGGAGCATACGCAGGCGCGGATGCCCGGAACCTTATTGGCGGCCAGGGAGATGCCGACCCCCGTGCCGCAGATGCAGATTCCCAGATCAGCCTTTCCCTCCGCCACGAGTCTGGCCACCCGATAGCCGTAAATGGGATAATCGTCTCCCCGATCCTTCGGGTCGTCATTGCCCAGGTTGATGATTTCACATCCCCGGCCCCTCAGATGCTCCATGATCTGCAGCTTCATTTCCACCGCCGCGTGATCGTTTCCAATGGCAATCTTCATAGGAAACTCCTTATCCGATATGGTCCTTGACGCCCATATACATCCGTAAGGCTTCCGGAATGGCAACCGTTCCGTCCGCCCGCAGATTGTTTTCCAGGAAGGCGATCAGCATCCGGGGCGGCGCCACGCAGGTGTTGTTCAGGGTATGGGCGAAATACTTCTTTCCATCCTTCCCCTTTACCCGGATCTGCAGCCGCCGGGCCTGCGCGTCTCCGAGGTTGGAGCAGGATCCCACTTCGAAATATTTCTGCTGCCGGGGAGACCAGGCCTCCACGTCCAGGCTCTTCACCTTCAGATCCGCCAGATCTCCGGAGCAGCATTCCAGGGTGCGCACGGGGATATCCAGGGTCCTGAAGAAGTCCACCGTGTTCTGCCACAGCCGGTCAAACCACATCATGGAATCCTCCGGCTTGCAGACCACGATCATCTCCTGCTTTTCGAACTGGTGAATCCGGTATACGCCTCTCTCCTCGATTCCGTGGGCGCCGACTTCCTTCCGGAAGCAGGGGCTGTAGCTGGTCAGCGTCCTGGGCAGGGAATCCTCCTCCAGAATGCTGTCAATGAACTTGCCGATCATGCTGTGCTCGGAGGTGCCGATCAGATACAGATCCTCACCCTCGATCTTATACATCATGTTTTCCATTTCGGCAAAGCTCATGACGCCGGTCACCACGTCCCCGTGAATCATGAAGGGCGGGATCACATACGTAAAGCCCCGGTCAATCATAAAGTCCCTGGCGTAGGACAGAATCGCGCTGTGCAGCCGGGCCACGTCTCCCATCAGATAATAGAATCCGTTCCCGCTGGTTGCCCGGGCCGCGTCCAGGTCGATGCCGCTGAGGCGCTCCATGATATCCACATGATAGGGGATCTCATAGTCCGGAACCACCGGTTCCCCGTAGCGCTGCAGTTCCACGTTCTCGCTGTCATCCCGCCCGATGGGCACGGAATCATCGATGATGTTGGGAATGACCAGCATCCGCTTGCGGATTTCCGCCTTCAGCTCCTCTTCCTTCTGCTCCAGAGCTTCCAGCTCCTCCGCCAGCGCCGCCACTTCCGCCTTCAGCTTTTCGGCTTCCTCCGTCTGTCCCTTGGCCATCAGGCCGCCGATCATCTTGCTCTTCTGCTTCCGCTGATTGCGCAGGGCATCCGCCTGCTGCTGGGCGCTGCGGTAATCCTTGTCAAACTGGATCACCTCATCCACCATGGGCAGCTTCTGATCCTGAAACTTTTTCCGAATGTTCTCCCGAACCTTTTCCGGCTCCGTCCGGAGCAGATTGATATCCAGCATGCGCTTTCTCCTCCTTCTCCATTGCTCCCGGTTCTCTTTTCAAAAGGCCCGGCACGGTCCCACCGGGCCTTTCCTCTTTCTTACCGGTTCACCGTAATCACCACATGCCGATTGGGTTCGTCCCCCTCGGAATGGGTGCTGACGGAATCATTCTGCTGCAGAGCGTAGTGAATAATCCGGCGCTCGTAGGGATTCATGGGCTCCAGTCTCAACCGGCTTCCCGTGCGGGCGGCCCGGCCGGCCATCAGGTTCGCCAGGCGGATCAGCGTATCCTCCCGGCGGGCTCTGTAATTCTCCGTATCCAGCGTCACCCGGACGTATCCTTCCCGTCCCCGGTTAATCTTCAGGCTGGTCAGATACTGGACCGCGTCCAGGGTCTCGCCCCGGCGCCCGATCAGCACGCCCAGCGTATCCCCGGTCATGCTTCCGTATACGTTTCCTTCCGCGTCAGTGCCCATTTCAATGGAAACCTCCGTTCCCATCAGGCGGGTCAGCTCCTTCAGGAAAGCATAGGCTTCCCCGGCGGCGCTTTCCGGATCCAGCTGATCCTGCGGAATCGGAATGATTTCCGGCTTTTCCATGCTCAGAATTTCCCGCTCCTGCTTCCGGGGCTCCGCCTTTTCCGTTTCCTCTTCGCTGTGCTCCGGGGCGGCTTTCGGCTCCTTTGGCTCCTTCGGCTCCTTCCGGGCCTCCTTCTTCGGAGCCACCCGCTTCACGGGGGCGGGGCGTTTCGCTTCCTTCCGGGGCTTCTCCGCGGGCACTTCGTCCTTTTCGGTTTCCGCTTTCTCGGTTTCCGCCTTAACGGTTTCCGCCGTTTTCGCCGCTTCCTTCTCCGCCGTTTCCTTCTTCAGGCCCATCAGATCATCCAGCAGGGAATCCTCTTCTTCCTTGACGGTCAGCCGGACTTTGGCCAGCCGGGATCCGAAGAGGCCGAACAGTCCCTTGCTGCCTTCCTCCAGCACCTGAACCTCCACGTCCCCGATGCCGACGCCCAGCTCCTGCAGCCCCTGTTCAATCGCTTCCTCCACCGTCTTGGCGGATGTTTCAAATGATTTCATGATTATTTCACCATACCCTCTCCGGCCAGCGCCGTCTTGTTTTCCTTCGCGTCCAGTAATTTGTTGATGACCAGCGTCTGCACGATCATCACCACGTTGCCCATGACCCAGTACAGCGCGAATGCGGAACTGTAGCTGAAGCAGATGAAAAGAGAGAACAGCGGGAAGAACCAGTTCATCATCTTGCTGGTTGCCGCCGCCTGATCCTCCGCCGCGCTCTTGGGCTGGTTCTGCTGCTGCGCGCCGGTAATCTTTGTCATCAGCACCTGCGTGCCCGCGGAAAGCAGCGGCAGGATCAGGTATCCGTTATAATCCTTCATGATGGTCAGGGTTGTGATCATCAGGTTGAAGCTCCACCCGTTATTCACGCTCAGGGCGTTGGCATAGGCTTCGTTGCCGGCCAGCATCGCCTGCTGAATGGCGCTGACCGTTTCCGCCAGGCTTCCCTGGGCGAAGCTTTCCGCCGTCAGGTTCAGATCCTTCAGCAGCAGGGGCAGATTTCCCTCAAAGCCGTTAAACCAGCTCTGCCAGAGGTCCGTAGGAATCTGGCGCAGCGTGTTCAGATCCGGCCAGGAGGGGCTGAATGGGCTGTCCGGCATCCAGAGATTGCGGATCCACAGAAAGGCTTCCATGGTAGGCGTCTCATTGTTCAGAATCTGCGTCAGCTGAGAAAGAATCTCCCTGTTGGCCGCCGTCCGCATGGCAGAGAACACGTAAATCAGAATCGGCCAGGTCAGCAGCAGCGGCAGGCAGCTGCTCATGGGGCTGATGCCTTCCTTCTTGTACAGCTCGGCCGTTTTCTGGTTCAGCTTGTCCCGGTCATTAGCGTATTTCTTCTGCAGGGCGGCCAGCTTGGGCTGCACCGCCTGGGTTTTCCGCATGCCGGCCCGGCTTCTGTAGTCCAGCGGAGTCAGCACCAGGCGGATCAGGATCGTAAAGACCACCATGGACCAGCCCCAGCTGCCTGTCCAGGAATTGATCCAGGACAGGAAGTTAAACAGCGCTTCGTTCATTCTCGGTTATTCCCTCCTAATCAATGTATACAGATCCACGGGCACCGGATCATATCCGCCCCGGCTGAAGGGATTGCAGCGCAAAAGCCGCCGGATCGCCATCCGCCCGCCCTTCCAGACGCCGTACCGCTCCACGGCGGTCAGGGCATACTGGGAGCAGGTGGGAATATATCGGCAGGCCGGCTTCCCTTTTCGGGGGCTGATCTGTTTCCGGTAAAACCGGATCAGGGCCAGTAAAAGACGTTTCATGGGGCGCGATTCCCTTCCCTTTGCGGCGGTTCGGAACCGGAAGCGCTTCCCCGCTCCGGATTCCTGCGCTTTTCGCCGGAGAGCAGCGCCTCCTGTTTCTTCAGCAGATAGAGCATATCCCTCTCCAGGCTCTGGAAGGTGGCCTTTGCGGCGGACGGTCTGGCGACGATGACGTACAGCCCGGGTTTCACGTCCCCGATGTAGGGCCGAAAGCATTCCCGCAGGCGCCGCTTGGTCCTGTTTCGAACCACCGCGTTGCCTACTTTTTTGCTGACGGAAAACCCGACCTTCAGCCCGCGCCCCCGGGCGCAGAGCATGACCAGATCGCGGCAGGCGACAGAATGCCCACGTCGGTAGACATACTGAAACGCACTGTTTTTTTGCAGCCGATACTGTCTTTCCATAGTCCCTTTCAACCGATTTCTGTCCGGGAAATCTTTCCGGAATCGAATACTGGAAAAGCCCGCCTCGATCACAGAAGGCGGGCCTTAACCACTGTCAAGCGTTAGTGCTGGACGGAGCCGGTCACACCGTCAGCTCCTTCCGGCC
>CAZMFY010000079.1:0-9535 GCA_964565635.1 uncultured Oscillospiraceae bacterium | reverse complement strand
AGGCCCTTTCCGGTGAGCACGCCCTCATAAAGGCCGGTGATCCGCTTGTACTGGCCGTAGAGGAAGCCGATTTCCCGGGCGCCGACGCCGATATCGCCGGCGGGCACGTCCATATCCTTGCCGATGTATTTATACAGCTCCGTCATGAAGCTCTGGCAGAAACGCATGACCTCGTTGTCGCTCTTGCCCTTGGGGTCAAAATCGCTGCCGCCCTTGCCGCCGCCGATGGGCAGCCCCGTCAGGCTGTTCTTCAGCACCTGCTCGAAGCCCAGGAACCTGATGACGCTCATGTTCACGCTGGGATGGAGCCGCAGGCCGCCCTTGTAGGGGCCGATGGCATTGTTATACTGGATGCGGTAGCCGCGGTTCACCTGCACCTTGCCCTGGTCATCGATCCACGGTACCCGGAAGACGATGGCCCGGTCCGGCTCCACAAAACGCTCCAGGAGGCCTTTGTCCTCATACTCGGGGTGCTTGTCAAACACGGGGCTCAGCGCTTCCAGCACTTCCTTCGCCGCCTGTAGAAATTCCTTTTCGTGGGCATTGCGCTTCTCCAGATCCGCGTATACCCGGGCTACATATGCGTTCATGACCTTAACCTCCTTGCGTTCTCCGCCCGGCGGCCTTTCCCGCCCGGCAGGAATATGAAATTCGGGAATCATTATGAAAAAATCCGAAAAAAAAATCAAGGGAAATCCTGTTCTTCCCATGTATTTTCTGGTGTTCCGCCTTCGCCTCTCCCGGCGCCCGCGGCATTCCGCAGGCTGTTCCCCCGCTTCGGCGGCCCCGAAGCCCCGCGGCGCGCTCCGGTTTTGATAAAAAGGAAGAGCCCCCCCTGACAGGGGCTCTTCCGGAAACAGCGTTCTGCATAGGTTTACTGAATCCCTTCCAGCGCGGTGCCGTTCACATACAGGGTATACCCGTTGCCGATCACGCCGGATGCATCGCCTTCGAAGGAGGTGATATACGTATCCGCCGTCAGGGTCCAGGTGCTTCCCGCCTCCAGCGCCACGTTCACCGTGCCCGCTTCCGTGGAGACCGTCGCGCCTTTGGCGTTGGTGATCTCGCCGCTGACGGTGCCGGTGAAGGCGGATCCGTTCTTCAGGGTCAGGGTCAGGGTGGAATTGTCGCCCACCAGCAGGGTGCCTTCCATCGTCTGGGCGTCGGCGATCAGCTCCGCGGTGTTGCCCGCGCCGCCCCATCCGTCATCGCAGACGGAGATCAGTACGTCGCTGCCCTCGTTGATCAGTTCTACGCCGCTGAGGGTAATGACCGCATGGGTATTGGTCACATGGAACATGTGTCCGCTTTTGCTGGTCAGGCTGCCGCCGGTCATAGTGAAGGAAGACGTGCCGCTGTCCGCGTCCCCGGACATGGACTGATAGATCATGATGGTGTCATAAAAGGTAGCGTTGCCGTTGCACTTCGTATTGTTGGCCGTCAGATCGCAGTTCTCCAGGGTAATGGCGTTCATACCTTCGATGCAGACCCCTTCGGACAGATTGGAGATCAGGGTCGCGTTCTTCACCGTGATATCCGCGGTGGAATAAATGGCGGGAGAGCCCAGCCCGTTGGCGGTATAGGTGCCGCCGTCCACAACCACCGTGCCGCCGCCCCGGTCTGTGCGGATCGGCGCGGAGGAGCTTCCCTCCGTGGTCACGGTCAGATTGGTGGCATAGGTCATGCTGCCGCCGGAGCCGGAGCCGGTGGTGGTAATCACCGTGTCGGAGATGCTCACCGTGGTGCCGTCTCCGCCGGCGCCGTTGGAAGCGCCGTTGCCGCCGTAAGAGAAAACGCCGTTGGCGCCGGAGGCGGAAGTTTCAATCGTGCCGCCGCTGATGGTGGTGGTGGATCCCCCCATCACCAGAACGCCGGCATTCAGGCCGTAGAAGTTGCAGTTGTCTCCGCCGTTGGAGTCTCCCGTTTTGGTTACGGTGGGATTGGTCAGGGTCACCGCATCCTCGGTATTCACGATCAGCGCGCTTTCATCCGCCGTATCGGATGCATAGGTCTGGTCCGTCTCCTCCGCGGCTTCGGTAATCTCCGCGGCCGCGGTATATTCAAAGGAGGAGGTTCTGCCTCCTGGAGGCGTGCCCCCGCCGAATCCGCCGCCTTCTCCGGGGGCGCCTTCAGGGGGCGTACCGCCGTCTTCGCCGGGAGCACCCTCAGGGGGTGTACCGCCGCCGCCAAATCCTCCGGGAGGCGTCCCCTGCGGGGGCGTTCCGCCGTTTCCGCGGCCGCCGTCCGCCAGCGCGGTGATGCCCCCTGTCATCAGGCAGATCGCCAGAAGCATGCAGATCATCTTCTTCATTGCTCAATCCCTCTTTCCATATCCGTATTCGTTCGTCGGGAGGTTTCCCTCCTGACAGGATGCATCATACGGCAGAAAGATTGAAAAGAGCTTGAAGCAATCTTAAATTTCGGAAACCTGGATCAAAAATTTCAGCTCGTAATCCTTTCCGGAATCATACTGGAACTCCGGCATGATGCCCGGGCCGCAAGCCCCGGTTCCAATGCCCTGCTGGAAGGCCTGAATGGTCACATAGGTTCCCGTCCGCTTTTCATCCTCCCGATGCTCCATCATGCGCAGCGCCTCGTCCGTGTAAGGCTTGACCCCCAGTTCAAAAAGCTTTCCCAGCGCTTGGAAGGCAATGGCGCTCTGTCCGTCGCTCAGCGCCGCGAAGGAGCAGTCGCAGCGGTTGCCGCTCTCCTGCGGCCGGATATTCGGCTCCGTCATATCCGCCACCCGGCAGGTGACTCTTTGGATGGGGAACTGTTCCTTCATATCGCAGTAGCTCTCCCCGGTGCGGCCTTCATAGGCCACCTGGTCAAAGCTTTCCTCCAGGCGGAACTGCTTTCCGAAGCGGGGCAGCGGCCCCCAGCCCCGGTTTCTGTGGATCCGGCTGGTGACCAGCACGCCCTCCGCCGTTCCTTCCCAGGTATCCGTCACGGTGAAGGAGGCCTTCCTGTTTCTGACCTCCGTCACGATCCGGTAGCCCTTCTCCGTCCGGTCGGCGGAAAGCAGCTTCGTATGCTGGGCGTAATAGGGCTTCATGGTGTTGGCAAACATGGGATTCGTATCGTTGTCCGTAGCGGCCCGGTACAGGATGGTAGCCTCCTCCGTCTGGGTCATTTTCTGCCCGTCCGGCAGTGTCACGGTCACTTTCCCTTCCTCCAGGGTACACCAGTCCGGCATCCCCGTGGTTTCCGGCGTCGCGGGCAGGCTGGTCTTCAGGATCAGCTGCTCCTGAGAAACCTCTTTGCCGGCAGCCAGATCCGTCACCGTCACAACGGCCCGCAGATTGCCCTCCACCTCGCTGCCCGTTTCCAGGGTGATCCGCTCCCGGGTCAGGGGCGCGGCCGGGCAGAGCACCGTGCGGCTGCTGCCGTCATTCCAGTCAAAGCGCAGCTGATACCGGCTCCCATCGGAGAAGGCGGTGGTATTGAAGATCTCGAAGGTGCTTCCCTCCAGCCAGGAGACCCGCACCGGCCGATAGATGAAGCGTATGATCTTCGCGCCGACGGAAGGCGTCCGGTCCGGATAGAAAATCCCGTCCACGCAGAAGTTATGGTCATGTTCCCATTCCCCATGGTCGCCGCCGTAGGTCAGGGATCCGTCCTCATGCTGGATGGCGTGATCAACCATCTCCCACACACAGCCGCCCATCAGATTGTCATGGCTGTAGATCTCCTGCCAGTATGCTTCCGTGTTTCCGGGGCCCACCCCCATGGCATGGGCATATTCGCAGAGAAAATAAGGCCGGTCATTCAGCTGCTTCTGCTTCCGCTGATGCTCTCCCACCTCATGCACCATCTGAACGGAAGGATACATTTCACTTCCCACGTCATAGGCGATCCGTTTGCAGTGCACCGCGCTTTCGTAATGAACCGGCAGCGGGGAGCGTTCCTTCAGCCACCGGTACATGGCGTCCGTGTTATTGTATCCGCCGGCTTCGTTTCCCAGGCTCCACATGATCACGCAGGTGCTTGCCCGCACTTTATCCCGCTCATACAGATGCTCGATCCGGTCCAGATAGTGCTTCTTCCATTTCGGGTCATGGCTGATGGTATTGTAGGTGGGCGGCAGCTGATGGGCGAAGGTGCCGTGGGTTTCCAGATCGTTTTCGTCCACCACGTAGATGCCGTACCGGTCGCACAGCTCCAGCAGCAGCGGATCCGGCGGATAATGGGAGGTCCTGATGGTATCGATATTGAATTCCTTGCAGATTCTGACATCCCGCTCGATCTCTTCCGGGGTCATGGTATATCCGCCGGTCGGGCTGGTATCATGATGATTCACGCCCTTAAACTTCACCTTCCGGCCGTTCACCAGGAATACGTCCTCCTGAATTTCCACCGTTTTGAAGCCGATTTCCTCCCGGACGCAGGAAGTGGCGGTTTCCCAGTATACGCTGTAGAGGACGGGCTCCTCCGCGTTCCATTCCTTCACCGTCAGATTTTCAAAGGTCACCCTGGCCTGCCCGTTCAGCGAAGCGGCGGTTCTGGTTTCCCTGATCCCGTGTCCCTCCAGGGTAAAGGTCACGGGGGTGTCGATCCGAGTCTGGGCGGACATGGTCAGCGTGTAGGTTTCTCCCGTCTTTTCCGTCTTCAGGTCAATATCCTGAACATCCTCCGGTTCAGAGATCCGCAGCAGCACATCCCGGAAAATCCCGTTATGGCGGAACATATCCTGGCCTTCCAGATAGGTCCCCGTGCACCAGCGGTGCACCACGGCTACCAGCTCGTTCCTGCCCGCCTGCAGCTGTCCCGTCAGGTCAAATTCCGCCGTGTTATGCGAGCCTTCGGAGTATCCAATAAACTTCCCGTTCAGATACAGATCCAGGCAGCTGGCCACCCCCAGGAAGGAGATTACGTGCCGCTTTCCCGGCGCATCGATATCCAGCCAGGTACGGTAGACCCCCACAAAATTGTATTCCTCCTCCGGGGTCCGCCACCGGGGAGAAATCTTCTGATCCACCCCCAGCCAGGAGAACACCCGGCCCACCTTTTCCGTGGTGGGAATCACCGGAGGCTTGAAGGGAAACTGATATCGGATATTCACATAGAAAGGCCGGTCATACCCGTGCATCTGCCAGCACCCGGGCACCGGCATCTTTTCAAAGTCGATCTTCTCCGTATCCAGCTCCTCCGGCAGCTCCGCCGGTCGGGGATAAAACCGGAAATCCCAGTCTCCGTTCAGGCAGCGCACCTTTTCGGAGCTGTATCTTTTTTTCAGGGGGGAGCTTACCGCGTCCGCCGTTTCCCTGTCCGGATAGGGAATGAAATAGCTCCTGGCCGGAAGCCGGTTGAGCGAAATCGTTTCAAAATCATAATAATTCGTTTTATTCAGCTTGTATTTCATCGGTTTTCCCCTTCCCCACAGCCATGATCCCGGCCGCCGGATGCTTTTGTTTTGATGGTGCTATTTTATCTTTTTCCTTCCTTTTCGTCAATGCCCTTTGGCTGTCGATGACCGTCTCCCATCGATCCGCCGGCGGCCTTTTTCTCCCCTTTCCACCCTCTTCGGATCAAAAAAGCAGTGACGAACGGATCCGCCTGTGCTATTCTGATATAAAAGGCATCCGTAAACCGCTCCAACCCGTCCGGAGCCTGCCCGGGCATTTTCCCCCACGGGAATCCCGTTCCTCCGGATGTCTCCGAACTCACCGCCGGCAGACGGTAAAACAGGATAAGGAGGGTCTCTCAGTCATGAATGAACAGCGCTACGGTATCATCCCCGGCGTAAAGCAGCCCGTATCCCGGATTCTGTTCGGGATGGCCATGGAGCCCTTCCTTTCCGGCGGAGATGGCGAGGATCTGCTGGACAGCGTCCTGGCCGCCGGAATCAACACCTTTGATCTGGCCAGAAAATATAATCACGCCGAGCAGTCCATGGGAAAATGGATGGAAAAAAGGGGCAACCGGGACCGGGTGATTCTGCTGTCCAAGTGTGCCCATCCAAGTCTGTTGTGGCGAAAGCGGGTCAGCGAAAAGGAGATCCGGAAGGATTTCCGAATCTCCAGTGAGGCCCTGGGCACGGATTATATCGACATTTATCTGCTGCACCGGGATGATCCGCAGGTACCGGCGGGCCGGATCGTGGAAATCATGAACGCGCTGCACGCGGAGGGGAAAATCGGGGCCTTCGGCGGCTCCAACTGGACCCACCGGCGGATTGCCGAAGCGAATGAGTACGCGTATGCCCATAATCTGATCCCCTTCACCGTCTCCAGCCCGAACTTCGGCCTGGCGGAACAGAAGGAGGATCCATGGGGCGGGGGCTGCGTAACCATCTCCGGTCCCGAAAACGAGGAAGCCCGGCGGTGGTACAGTGAACAGGAGATGCCGGTCATCGCCTATTCCAGCCTGGGTCGGGGCTTTTTTTCCGGCCGGATGAAGAGCGGGGACGCCTGCCGGCCCCAGGATTATCTGGACGCCTTTGCGGTCAAAGGCTATGCCTGCCCGCAAAACTTTGAACGTCTCCGCCGGTGCGAAGCCCTGGCCCGGCAGAAGAATGTCTCCGTCCCGCAGATCGCCATGCGCTGGATCTTCGGGCAGCATCTGAATGTCTTCGCCGTGGTTTCTTCTTCCAGGCCGGAGCGGATCCGGGAAAATCTGGAGGCCCTTGCACTGGACATGACCCAGGCCGAGCTGGATTATCTGGACCTGCGCAGGGACACGCCAGACTGAGCCTCCGGCTCAAAAACGCTGCCCGCAAAAAGCCGCCCAAAATCGTCGTGATTTCGGGCGGCTTCCTTTTTCCCTTGATAGCTTTTTGATCTTTTTCTCTTATGATTCCGCCAGCCAGGTCCGTACATTCTCATCCGTGCCCAGCACCGTATGCGTTCCCTCGATCAGATGTTCCGTTCCCTGGGCATAGTCAAAGCCGCTGGAAGCATAGTCATAGGCCAGCGCCGTCCTGCGCCGCTCCACCTCCGGATTCGGATGGGGGATGGCAGACAGCAGGGACTTCGTATAGGGATGAATCGGATGAGCGAAGATTTCCTCCTTTGTGCCGGATTCCACCATGTATCCCAGATGCAGCACTCCGATCCGGTCTGAAATGTATTTCACCATGCTCAGGTCATGAGCGATAAAGAGATATGCGCAGTGCGTTTCCTCCTGAATATCCTTCATCATGTTCACCACCTGGGCCTGGATGGACACGTCCAGGGCTGAAATACATTCGTCCGCGATAATCAGCTTCGGATTCATGATCAGGGCCCGGGCAATCCCCACCCGCTGGCGCTGTCCGCCGGAAAACTGATGGGGATACCGGGCGGCATGCTCCGGGCTCAGGCCGACCTTTTTCAGCAGATCGCCGATCATCCGCTGCCGCTCCTGACGGTTTGCCCCCATGTGATGGATCTTCAGTCCTTCGCCGATAATGTCCTCCACCTTTTTCCGGGGATTCAGGCTGGCCATGGGATCCTGGAAGATCATCTGCATTTCCTTTCGAAGCATCTCCCGGGTCCCGCCGTCCATCTTTCCCGTAATATCCTTGCCCTGAAAGATCATCTGCCCGCCGGTCGGGTTGTACAGGCGGATCACGCTCCGGCCGATGGTCGTTTTCCCGGAGCCGCTCTCTCCTACCAGGCCATAGGTCTCACCGGGATAAATATCAAAGGAAACGCCGTTGACCGCCTTCACCGTATAGGAGCGGGAGACGGGGAAATGCTGCACCAGATTTCTGACCTGCAGCAGCGGTTCTCTCCGGTTTATTTCACTCATAAGTATTTCTCCGCCTCCTTCCGGGCTCGTTCCAGCCGGGCTTTCAGCTCCGGAGGCATCTCCACCTTCGGCGCGTCCGGGTGCAGCAGCCAGGTAGCCGCCCAGTGGGTAGGACTCACCTGGAAGAGCGGGGGCTCTGCTTTTTCATCGATCACCATGGCAAACTGGTTTCGGGCCGCAAAGGCGTCTCCCTTCGGCTCGTGCAGCAGGTTGGGCGGGCTGCCGGGGATGGAATAGAGCCGATCGTCCGCCGTCTCCAGATCCGGCATGGCGGACAGCAGCCCCCAGGTGTAGGGATGCTTCGGTTCGAAAAAGATCTCATTCACGTTTCCCACTTCCACGATCTTTCCCGCATACATCACGTCAACATAATCCGCCACCTTCGCCACCACGCCCAGATCGTGAGTGATATACACCACGCTGAGCTTCATTTTTTTCTGGATTTCCATGATCAGCTCCAGAATCCGGGCCTGAATGGTCACATCCAGCGCCGTGGTAGGCTCATCGCAGATCAGAATATCCGGATCCGCGGACAGGGCGATGGCAATCACCACCCGCTGCCGCATGCCGCCGGAGAGCTGGTGCGGATAATGCCTGAACCGCTTTTCCGCGTCCGTGATGCCCACCAGCCGCAGCAGCTCCAGGGCCCGTTTCCGGGCGGCTTCCTTGTCCGCCTTTCCGTGCAGCAGGATGCCCTCCATGATCTGCCGTCCGATGGTCATCGTGGGGTCCAGGCTGGTCATGGGATCCTGGAAGACCATGGCAATCCGCTGCCCGTTGAAATGCTGCCGCAGCTGTTTCTTCGGCAGTCTCAGCAGGTCCACGGTCACTTCCTGCCCGTTCTCCTCCGTATAGGTGTAGAGCACCTCCCCGTTGTTCACGGTGGCGTTGCTGTCCAGCAGTCCCATGACCGCCTTCATGGTCACGGACTTGCCGGATCCGCTTTCCCCCACGATGGCTACGGTTTCCCCCTTGCACAGATCCAGGTTCACGCCCCGGATGGCATGGATGATCCCGGCATTCGTTCTGAAGGAAATGTCCAGGTTCCTGATTTCCAGGATGGTTTTGCTGTTCGAGGTATTCAGTCCGGGGACCTTCGTATTCATCCTGCCCCTCCTCACATGTCTTCCAGCTTCGGCGCCAGCGCTTCCCGCAGCCCGTCGCCGATGAAGTTGAAGCCCAGCATCAGCAGCGCCAGCACGATAATCGGCGGCAGAATCTGATACGGGAGGGTCGTGATGTTGTTGAAGCCGTCCTCAATCAGCGTGCCTACGGAGCACTGAGGCAGGGCAATGCCGACGCCGACAAAGCTCAGGAACGCCTCGGTAAAAATGGCCGTGGGAATGGAAAACATCATCTGGGTAATCATGGGCCCGATAGTATTCGGCAGGATCTGGCTGAAGATGATATGCCCGTTCCGCCCGCCCAGGGTGCGGCTGGCCAGCACGTATTCCTGCTCCTTGGTTTTCAGCATCTCCGCCCGGGCAATCTTGCTCATGCCGATCCACTCCGTCAGCAGCAGCGCCACGATCACCAGCCCCATGCCCTTGGGCATAAAGATGGCCAGCACGGATACGATCACCAGCCGGGGCACGGAGTTGGCGATCTCCACGAACCGCTGCATGATCTGATCCGCCGCGCCGCCGAAGTAGCCGGAAATCAGGCCGTAGCTCATGCCGATGATCATGTCGATAAAGATGGTCACAAAGGCGATGATCAGGGAGACCCGGGCGCCATACCAGGTGCGGGTCCACAGATCCCGGCCCAGGTCGTCCGTCCCGAAGAGGAAGGTCCGGTCCGCGAA
>CAZMFY010000078.1:0-9541 GCA_964565635.1 uncultured Oscillospiraceae bacterium | reverse complement strand
GGAACGGGCCCGGCGGGATCCCGCCGCGCTTCGTCACGCCCGCTACGGGCTGGATGCTTTCCTGGCGGATCATCTTCCCCTGCTGGCGGCCTCCCTGCGGGAGCGCCGGGCTGCCGGCAGCCCCGGCCGCTCCGGCTCCCTGATCCTGCTGCACACCGCTTTTCTGATGATGCTCTCCGGGCTTCTGCTGCTTCAGATGGCCGGAGATACGCAGCGCAATGACGATCTGCCGAGCCAGATCGCCCTCTTCCTGGCAGGCCGCGGCAGCCTCGTGCCGGAGGCCTTCAGTCCGGAAGCCAAATCTTCCCTCTGGCGGATCCTTTCCATGTTCCGGAATCCCCGGGTTTCCGACCTGCGCCTGATCTTTTCCGGAGAAAAGAAAATGGAGCTGTCGGTAGGCCTGTCCCTGCTGGACCGTCCCACCGCCGCGCTGCCCAAACCCGCCGCCGTCCCCGCCGCCGTCGCCGTACGGCCGGAGGAGCTGATGCCGGAGTTTCTGCTTCGCTTCCGCCGGGAATTTCCCGAGGAAGCCGCCCTGCTCTTCCCCGGCGTCTTTGCCAACGACTATGTGGCGCCCTTTACGCCCTACGGTCAGCAGCGGCTGGGAGAGGCGCTGCAGGCGGTTTTCGACCGCCGGGAGCCCGGCCGGCCTTTCCCCGCGCTGGTTTCCTGTCTTTCCCATCTGCTGACCCTGATTCAGGAAGGAGGTCCCCTGCCTTGAGAGAATTTCTTTCTTCTCCCCAGAATCCGAAAATCCGGGGCTTCTGCGCCTTGCGGGACCGGAAGGGCCGGAAGGCGCAGCGGGCCTTCCTGGTGGAGGGGGATAAGATGGTCCGGGAAGCCCTCGCCTCCGATTTCCGGGTGCAGGCGCTGATCCTTCGGGAGGACCGGCAGCGCGAGGACTTTCACGTGCCCGCCGGGATGCCGGTCTACGTGCTGCCGGATCGGGTGTTCGCTTCTCTGTCCGATACCAGGACGCCCCAGGGAACGGCCGCGGTGGTTTCCGCGCCGGAACAGGCGCCCGGCGGGTTCGTCCCCAGAGAAACGGTCCTAGGGGACCGTCTGCTGGCCCTGGACGGGGTGCAGGATCCCGGAAACGTGGGCACCATTCTCCGTACGGCGGATGCCGCGGGGCTGGACGGCGTCCTGCTGGGACCCACCTGCGCGGACGTTTTCTCCCCGAAGGTGCTCCGGTCCACCATGGGAAGTATTTTCCGAATGAAGCTTTCCTTTCCGGAGGATCTGGCCGCCGCGCTGTCCGCCCTGGGCCGGGAGGGTTACAGCATCCTTTCCTCCCAGCTGGACGGGACCCCTTTTTATGACCGGCAGCAGGTGAGCGCCCGATGGGTTCTGATCATCGGCAATGAGGGCAACGGGATTTCCCCCGCCGTCCGGGCCGCTGCCACCCACCGCCTCCGCCTGCCCATGCGGGGCGGAGCGGAATCCCTGAACGCCGCCGTGGCCGCCGGCATCATGATGTATGATTTGACAAAATAACGCAGTTGTGAGAAGATCCGCATCTCCGGGCCAATCCCGGACGACCAATTCACCTGAAGAATGAAAGGAGCATCATGGATACCAGATACTATCTCAAAGCCCGTCAAAAGGGGCTGAAAGCCTTCGCCCAGGCCGCGCAGCAGGGCCGGGATCCCTATCTTCCCGTGCTGGAGGAGAAGGTGCCCGGGCTGACCGCCCTGTCCCATCAGGATCTTGGCATTCAGACCATCGCGCTGGACCGGGTCATTGGCTCCGTATCCCGGGGGCGTTCCTTTGCCTTTGCAGATAACTTCATGCCCGTTCTGGAGTCCAATTCCGAATTTGCCGTCAAATGGTCCACCCTGTATGAAAGCGTGGAAAATGAGGGGCTTCGGGATCCGGTCAAGGTGCAGGAGTATATGGGATTTTATTACCTGATGGAGGGCAACAAGCGGGTCAGCGTCATGAAGTTTCTGGAAGCGGATTTCATCGAGGCGGACATCACCCGGGTCTATCCGGCCCGATCCTCCGATCCGGCCGTGGTCGCTTATTATGAATACTGCGATTTTGCCAGAGCCACCGGAATCTACGATATCTTCTTCACCCGTCCCGGATCCTATGACCGGCTGACCGGCATGCCGGGAATCCGGTCCGGAGAAACCTGGACCCAGGATGAAATTTTTTCTCTTCGGAAGCTCTATCGCTATTTCGGCGCCGGATACAGGACGGTCATGAAGGATCAGCCCGCCCTGCCCGCGGGGGACGCCTTCCTTCGCTGGCTGCTGGCCTTCGGATACGAGGATGTAAAGGACGGCAGTCAGTCGGATACGGAGAAGAGCATCCGGCTCATGCAGGAGGAATTCCGGCTCCGGGAAGGCGCAGTGAACCTGGTCATGGAGCATAGCCAGAAGGATCCCTCCCCGACCCTGCTGAAAACCCTCTTCCATCCCTCGAAGATCAAGGCCGCTTTCCTGTATACGAAGCCGGTGGGAGAATCCGCCTGGAATTACTGGCACGATATGGGCCGGCTTGAAGCGCAGGAAAAGCTGGGCAGCCGGGTGGAAACCGTGAGCCGGGTAACGCCCTCCAGGACGGAAACGGAAGCGGAAATCGAGCAGCTGATCCGGGACGGATTCAACGTCATCTTCGCCACCTCCCCCGTGATGCTGAACAGCTGCGTGGAGCATGCCCTGAAGCATCCGGAAACGAAATTTCTGGTGTCCAGCCAGCTGGTGGGATATCATCAGGTGCATACCTACTATCTCCGGTTTTATGAAGCCAAATTCCTGCTGGGTATGCTGGCGGGGATCCTGGCCAAAAACGGAAAAATCGGCTATATCGCCGATTATCCCATCTACGGCTCCCCCTCCATGATCAATGCCTTTGCGCGGGGGGCCCGGATGGTTAATCCCGACGCCAGGGTTTACCTGAACTGGACTTCTCTGTCCGGGTTTGATATCAAGGAACCCTTCCATGACCCGGAAATCCAGGTGGTATGCAACCGGGATCTGACAGCCCCCACCCATGGCTCCCGGGAATCCGGGCTCTATATCCGGAAAGACGGAGAGATCCAGTCCATGGCGGCGCTGATTCCACGGTGGGGTATCTTCTACCGCTCTGTCATGGAGCAGATGCTGAAGGGCGTTTTCGACGCCGCCTCCGAAAGCAGCTCCTCCTCCCTGTCTTACTGGTGGGGAATCGCCTCCGACACCCTGGACCTCGCTTTCTCTTCCCGGTGTCATCCGGCCAACGTACGGCTGATCCGCACCATGGAAGGCCTGTTCCGGGATCAGTCCTTTACGCCTTTTGAAGGCGAGCTGCGGGACCAGCAGGGGCAGATTCGCTGCCAGGCGGACCAGCGCCTGACGCCGGCGGAGGTCCTCTGCATGGACTACCTGGCGGATACGGTCGTCGGCTCCCTGCCGACCGCGGAGGAACTGGTTCCTTCCGCCCGAAGCCTGCTGCTGACCCAGGGCATCGGCTCGCTGGCTACCGCGGAGGTCGGTTCGATCTCCTGGACTTTTCCGAACAAAAACGGATAATCCGGATCACAGCAGGGGCACGGACAGGGGATGAAAGCCCCGGCGCATCGGATGAGGAGACGGAATATGAAAGTACTTGTTTTGGCAGACGAGCCGGAAAAGCGGTTCTGGGACGGATACGCCATGGACACCCTGCGCCAGGCGGATCTGATCCTCTCCTGCGGGGATCTGCCTGCCAATTATCTGAGTTATCTGACCACCTTCAGCAGGCATCCTGTGGTTTATGTTCACGGCAACCATGATCACCGCTACAAGGAAAACCCTCCGGAGGGCTGTATTAATGCGGAAGGGCATGTCATCCTGGCCGGGGGGCTCCGCATCCTGGGGCTGGGGGGCTCCATGCGCTATCGTCCGGATAATCCCTGCATGTTCACCGAGGCGGAAATGGCCGCCCGCATCCGCAGGCTTCGCCGCGAGCTGAAGGGAACCGGCGGTTTTGACCTGCTGCTGGCTCATTCCCCGGTCGCGGGGCTGGGCGATCAGCAGGATCTTCCCCATCGCGGCTATGAGTGCTTTAAATCTCTACTCAGCGAGTATCGTCCTCAGGTCATGTTCCACGGCCATGTCCATCAGTCCTATTCGGGCCTGGGGTTCAAAAGGATGCGGGAATGGGACGGCATTCCCGTCATCAATGCCTGCGGAAGCTATCTCTATGACTGGCCGGAGGACTGTCATACGGAGAAAAAGGCCGGGCGGCTGGCGCTGGCCGCCATGCTGCGCCGCAGCCAGCCCGGCGCGGAATTCGAGCATTTTTGAAGGAACCCGATTCCCCGGATTCAAAACCGGCACAGCCGAAATTCAGGCTGTGCCGGTTTTATGTTCAGTTCTCAGCAGCCGTCCTTACGCATTCAGGGCCACATCAATGGCCTTGGCCGCCGTCTTCCCGGCGCCCATGGCCGAGATGACTGTGGCAGCTCCCGTCACCGCGTCTCCTCCCGCATAGACCCGGCCGCGGCTGGTCAGCCCGTCCTCGTTCACAACGATGCCGCCCCGCCGATTGACCTCCAGGCCCTCCGTGGTATTTTTGATCAGCGGATTGGGGCTGGTGCCGATCGCCATGACCACCGTATCCACTTCCAGCTCAAACTCGCTTCCCGGAATCTCTACAGGCCGCCGCCTTCCGCTCTGATCCGGTTCGCCCAGCGCCATCCGGATGCACCGGATGCCGGTCACGAATCCGTTCTTCGGATCCCGGGGATCCTCCGGATTTTCATATCCCAGGATTTCCGTGGGATTGCACAGGAGGCGGAAATCAATGCCTTCTTTCTCCGCGTGTTCCACCTCTTCCTTCCTGGCCGGAAGCTCCTCCAGGCTCCTGCGGTAGATAATATATACCTTTTCCGCCCCCAGCCGCAGCGCCGTCCGGGCCGCGTCCATGGCCACGTTGCCGCCGCCCACCACCGCGACCTTTCCGCCCTTCATGATGGGGGTCACCGGATGCTCCAGGTAGGCCTTCATCAGATTGCTCCGGGTCAGAAACTCATTGGCGGAATATACGCCCTGGCAGGCTTCTCCGGGAATGTTCATGAAGTTGGGCAGCCCCGCGCCGGATCCGATGAATACCGCCTCGAAGCCCATGTCGAACAGCTCATCCACCGTCAGGGTCTTGCCGATCACCACGTTGGTCTCCACGTCCACGCCCAGTTCCTTCAGGGTTTCCACTTCCTTCGCCACGATCGCCTTGGGAAGCCTGAATTCAGGGATTCCGTAAACCAGCACGCCGCCCGGGGTATACAGCGCCTCATAGATGGTCACCTTGTATCCCTTCTTGGCCAGATCTCCCGCGCAGGTCAGGCCCGCGGGGCCCGCTCCCACGATCGCCACCCGATGGCCGTTGGGCGCCGGGGCCTGGGCCTTCCCCGTCGCGTTTTCGTTATGCCAGTCCGCCACGAATCTTTCCAGCCGTCCGATTCCCACCGGATCCATCTTTGCCTTCAGCTTCAGCGTGCAGCGGCTCTCGCACTGGGTTTCCTGGGGGCATACCCTTCCGCAGACCGCCGGCAGGGAGGAGCTTTTGCTGATGATCTGATAGGCCTCCTCAAAGTTTCCCCGCTTGATCTCGGCGATAAAATCCGGAATATTGATGTTCACCGGGCATCCTTCCACGCAGGGCCGGTTCTTGCAGTTCAGACAGCGTTTCGCTTCTTCCAGGGCGATCTCCACGGGGTATCCCAGCGCCACCTCCCGGAAGTTCCGCGCGCGCGCCTCGGGAGCCTGCGTGGGCATCTCATGCTTCTTCGGATTCACAGCCATCTTCGTCTCCCTCCTTTATTCCGCCCGCATCAGGTTGCAGGTTTCTTCATACGCGTGCCGCTCAAAGGGCGCGTACATCCTGCTCCGCCTCATGGCCTCATCAAAGTCGATTTCGTATCCGTTGAAGTCAGGCCCGTCCACACAGGCAAATTTCGTCACCCGTTTTCCGTCCTGAACCAGGGTAATCCGGCAGCCGCCGCACATCCCGGTGCCGTCGATCATGATGGGATTCATGCTCACCGTCACGGGCACGCCGAAGGGCCTGGCCGCCGCCACGACGAATTTCATCATGATCAGCGGGCCGATAGTGATAATCATGTCGAAATGCTTTCCGGCCTCCAGCATTTCCTTCAGCGGCACCGTCACATTTCCGTGGCGGCCGTAGGATCCGTCGTCGGTCATCACGATCAGCTCATCGGAGCAGGCTCGGAATTCGTCCTCCAGAATCAGCAGATCCCGGTTCCGGAATCCGATAATGCTGGTCACCTCCGCCCCCAGTCTGTGAAACTCCTCCGCCACGGGCATGGCGATGGCGCAGCCCGCGCCGCCGCCGACCACGCATACGCTCCGGATTCCTTCTGTATGGGTCGCGACCCCCAGGGGGCCCACAAAATCCTGAATATACGTTCCTTCCGCCTTCCGGCGCAGCAGCTCCGTGGTAGCCCCCACTACCTGAAAGATAATCTTCACGGTTCCCGCCTCAGGGTTGGTTCCGGCAATGGTCAGGGGAATCCGCTCCCCTTCTTCATCCACTCGCAGAATGATAAACTGCCCCGGCTTCGCTTTTCTGGCCACCAGCGGCGCTTCGATCTCCAGCTGAATCATGGAGGGATTCAGCTCTCTTCTTCTTGCGATACGATACATGGCGTACTCCTTCCCCGCCCGGGGATCATCTCCCCGGAGTCGGAACTCGCTTGTTGTTTCCCCGTCCGATCTCTCGGCCTACGCGTCCTGTACGGGATGGTTTCGATAATAATTGATCAGGCATCCGTCCGCGATGATCTGCCGCTCATCCGGCGTCAGATCCCCCAGGCTCACCGGGAAGGCGGTTACCTTTCCCTCCGGGGATACCGCGTAGCCGGTAAACTCGGGAATGCCCTCCAGCACCGCCTTCCGGATACCGGGCAGGAACACCCAGTCTCCCAGGCTGAAAACCGATTCATCCCGGATCAGGCAGGGGACCATTCCCCAGTTGATGCAGTTGCTGCGGTAACGCTTCGTGGCATATTCCCTGGCCAGGTTGGCGGCGCCTCCCAGCACCCGCTGGCAGGAGGCCGCCTGTTCCCGGGCGGAACCGTCGCCGGGCTTCACGGCGAAAATGGCGGAGCCGATCTCCGTATGCTCCGGATCTGTGGGAACGCTGGCGGAAAGGGCCTCATAGACTTTCTTCGCCTCTTCGTCCAGCCCCCGTCCCGCGGCCCGGTCCCGTTCCATCCGGCGGACCGCCTTGCTGCGGCCCACATATTCCGGATCCTTCCGGGAGAGGGTAAATTCGCTGAGCCGTTCCGGGTTAGACCGGTAGGAGGATGTTTCCCCGGAAGGAATCAGTTCGTCGGTGGTGGTCACGGGATCCGTGATATAGCTGCAGACCTTCAGCAGCAAATCCTCCGTCAGGGCAGGCTGTTCCGGCCAGTCCTTGATGTTCGGTCCGAATTTCACCTCGGCGGAGGGGTCCGCCTTCCCGTATCCGAAGTATACCCGCTTCTCGTATACGGACCGGTCGAACACATAGGGATACGGCCGGTACGCAATGTCCAGATCCGTCGCGGGCGTCAGCCTGCCATGGTTGATGGCGGTGGCGGCGATGGAGCGGGCATCCCTCAGGGCGACGCCGCTCATCTGACCCTCGCCGGGCTTGCTGCCTTCCCGGTTGGGGAAGTTGCGGGTTGCGTGGCGGATGGAGAATTCGCCGTTGGCCGGCGTATCGCCCGCGCCGAAGCAGGGACCGCAGAAGCACTCCCGGACAATGGCGCCGGCGGAAACAATATCCGCCAGGGCGCCGTTTTTCAGCAGCCGGAGGTACGCGGGCATGCTGCCGGGGTAAACGCTCATGGTGAAGGCTCCGTTGCCGGTGCTGCGGCCCCGCAGGATGTCCGCCACGGCACAGATATTGTCAAAGGTGCCGCCGGAGCAGCCGGCCACCAGCCCCTGCTCCACCCAGACGCCGCCGTCATGCACCTTGCTCACCAGGTCGATGCTGGCCCCGACGATCTGCCGGTTCACCGCCTCCTGACAATCGTGCAGAATGTCCTTCGGATTTTCCAGCAGCTCCCGGATCGTAATCACATGGCTGGGATGCATGGGCAGGGCAATCGAGGATTCAATGGCCGAAAGATCGATGGAGACGCACCCGTCATAGTAGGCCACGTCCGCCGGTTTCAGCTCCCGGTACGCCTCCGGTCTGCCGTGAATCGTCAGATATTCCTCCGTCCTGCCGTCCGTTTCCCAGATGGAAGACCAGCAGGTGGTCTCGGTGGTCATGACATCGATCCCGTTGCGGAATTCCATGGGCAGCCTGCTCACGCCGGGACCCACAAATTCCATCACCTTGTTCTTTACATACCCGTTGGCGTAAACCGCTCCGCAGATCTGCAGCGCCACATCCTGAGGACCGACCCCCGGCCGGGGCTCTCCCTCCAGATAGACGAGGACCACGCCGGGGCGGGCCACGTCATAGGTTCGCCCCACCAGCTGCTTGGCCAGCTCTCCGCCGCCCTCTCCCACGCCCAGGGTCCCGATGGCCCCGTACCGGGTATGGCTGTCGGAGCCCAGGATCATCCGGCCGCAGCCCGCCATCATTTCCCTGTTGTAGGAATGGATGACCGCCATATTGGTGGGCACATAGATCCCCCCGTATCGGTGGGCGGCGCTGAGGGCGAACATGTGGTCGTCCTCGTTGATGGTCCCGCCTACCGCGCACAGGCTGTTATGGCAGTTGGTCAGAACGTAGGGCATGGGGAATGTTTTCATGCCGCTGGCCCGGGCTGTCTGAATAATGCCCACATACGTAATATCATGGCTTGTCAGACTGTCGAAGCGCATCCTCAGCCGGTCCATATCCCCGCTTCTGTTGTGGGCCCGCAGAATTCCGTAGGCGATCGTCCCCTGAAGGGCCGTCTCCCGCGAAACGGGCTTTCCGGCCTTCGCGGAGGCCTCCTGCGGATCCGATACGATTTCCCGGCCGTGCAGCAGATAAACGCCGCCGTCATAGAGCTTCAGCATGGTTTGTTTCTGTCCTCTCTGATCAGTTTTTTTCAATCATCAAAAAAACCGGAGACCAGCGCTGGTTGGCGCAGGCCTCCAGAATCTTTTGAATCGGAGTGGGGAGATCCCTTTCTCCCCCGCGGATCACTTGATCTCGCTGGTGCAGTGGGGGCAGCGGGTCGCCTTGATGTCGATCTCGCTCAGGCAGTAGGGGCACTTCTTGGTGGTGGGTGCCGCGGGCGCTTCCGGCTTCTTCTTCAGATCCTTGGCCTTGTTCATCGTCTTGATGATCAGGAAGAGCACCAGCGCGGTCAGCACAAATTCAACCACCACCGCAAGGAAGGATAGGATGCTTCCGGCAAAGCCGGTGCCGCCGGTTTCCAGCTTGGGCAGCGCTTCCAGAATGGGGTTCAGGAAGATTTCGGTCACCGCGGTGACTACCTTGCCGAAGGCCGCGCCGATGGTCACGCCGACGGCCATGTCAACCACATTGCCCCGCAGCGCAAACTCCTTAAACTCTTTCAACAGCTTATTCATGACGATACTCCCTTTCTTTTTCAATCTTC
>CAZMFY010000077.1:0-9687 GCA_964565635.1 uncultured Oscillospiraceae bacterium | reverse complement strand
TATGACCAGATGATTCACGATGTGGGGCTGCAGCGGCTGCCGGTGGTTTTCCTGCTGGACCGAAGCGGCATCGGCGGCGAAGACGGACAGACGCACCATGGGCTGTATGACCTGGCGGAGCTGCTTCCCGTACCCGGGATGCAGGTTTTGGCCCCCTGCGACGCGAGGGAACTGGAGCAGATGCTCCGATGGACCCTGACCCAGGATGATCCTGTCGCGATCCGATATCCCCGGGCGGGAGAGCCGGTCGCGGAAAACGCCTCTTTGATCTTTGAACCGGGAAAATGGCACGCGCTGACGACAGGCGGTGATGTCAGCCTGCTCTGTGTGGGCTCCATGGTGCGTCACGGACTGAAGACGGCGGCGCTGCTGAAGGAACAGGGAATCGAGGCGGCGGTCTATAACTGTTCGTCTATGAAACCCATGGACATGGACGCGCTGAAGCGGATCGGAAAGGCGCCTTATGTTACCATGGAGGAACATATGGTGATCGGCGGATTCGGAAGCTTCCTGCGGGAAAGATGCGCCGAACAAGGGCTAAGGGCTCCGGAGATCTGTTTCGGCGTTTCGGAATTTGTACCGGCGCACGGACGGCATGACCTGCTGATGCGGGATGCGGGACTGCTTCCGGAGCAGATGGCTGCGAGGATGACGGCTCTTTTGAAAGGAGCGGAGCGTGAATAATCGGGAGCGGGCGGATACCGCCCTGGTGAGCCGGGGACTGATTTCAAGCCGGGAAAAGGCGCAGGCGGCGATCATGGCGGGACAGGTTTATGCGGGGGAACGGAAGATTCTGAAGGCCTCCGAAAACATCGGGCCGGAGGAAACGCTGACGGTCAGAAAGCCGGAAATCGCCTACGTGAGCCGGGGGGCCCTGAAGCTGGAAAAAGCGATCAGGGTATTCCAGGCGGATTTCTCCGGAAAGGCGGTGCTGGACATCGGGGCCAGTACCGGCGGCTTTACGGACGTTTCCCTTCGGAACGGAGCCAGACGGGTGTACGCCGTGGACGTCGGGTACGGACAGCTGGACTGGTCGCTGCGGAATGATCCCCGGGTTACGGTGATGGAGCGGACGAACGCCCGATATCTGAAGGCAGAGAATTTTCCGGAAAAGCCCGAGATTACGGTGATGGATGTCAGCTTTATTTCCATTCGGCTCATTCTTCCGACGGCGGCGGAAATCATGGGGGAGGACGGTGTTTTCTATACGCTGATCAAACCCCAGTTTGAGGCGGGGCGCGGCAAGGTCGGAAAGAAGGGTGTTGTCCGGGAAGCGGAAACGCATCTTGAAGTACTGGAAGGGATCGCCGGATTTACAGAGACCTTCGGCTGGAGATGCGTCCGGATGGACTTTTCACCGATCACCGGACCGGAAGGGAACATTGAATTTCTGGCAGAAATCCGGAAACGGCGGGATTCGGAGCCCGTCCTTTCCGGAGCGTATCTGGAGACGCTGGTGGCCGAGGCTCACCGGCAGATGAAAAAATAGACAGAAAAAGGAGCTTTGCGGAAGGAATGCAGGATCGAGTCATCGCTCTGCTGGCCAATACGCAGCGCACAGAAGCGGTTGCCTGCGCAAAGAGGGCTGCCGCTGTTTTTCGGCAGGCGGGCTTTCAGGTCGCCTTTTTGCCGGAAGATGAAGCGGCCCATTGCGGCATGATCATCACCTTCGGCGGAGACGGAACCATGCTGGCAGGCGCTGCGTACGCCATGCGGATGAACTGCCCGCTGCTGGGCATCAACCTTGGAACGGTCGGCTTCCTGACCGAGGGCGATCCCACCGGGCAGGAAACGATTCTGCAACGGGTGCTGGAAGGCCGCTACACCCTGGAGGAGAGAGACCTGCTTCGGATTACGGTGGAGGGCGAACCGGAGGAATATCTGGCACTGAATGACGCTGTGATCACCCGCGGCGGATTCGCCAGGCTGATTCAGGTGGAAACACGCGTCAACCGGGAACACTGGGGAACCTTCCTCGCGGACGGCGTAATCGCGGCAACGCCCACCGGATCCACCGGCTATTCGCTGTCTGCCGGAGGCCCGGTGGTGGCGCCTGGCGTGAAAGGAATGATTATTACGCCGGTCTGTCCTCACAGCATGAAGCACTGCCCCTGCATCGTTCCGACGGAGGCGGTGATCCGGTTTTACCTGTGCGCGGGGAGAGATCAGATGGCGGAGCTGCAGATTGACGGAAGGAATCTGCGAACGCTTCATGCAGGAGAAAGCGTGGCCGTGACCGGAGCGACGGAGAAGCTGAAGCTGGTCCGCATGAAGCCCTATCGGTTCTTTTCGCTGCTGGACACAAAGCTGAATGAGTGGAGCGGAGAAAGAGAAGGAGACTGAGCCATGAAGACGGAACGTCAGAACGTTATCCTGCAGCTGCTTCGGGATCAGGTGATCCGGACCCAGGAGGAACTGGCGGAGGCACTGAAGCAGCTCGGCTTTTCGGTGACACAGGCGACGGTTTCCAGAGATATGAAGGAAATGCATCTGATCAAGGTGCCCGCGCAGGAAGGCGGATACCGCTATGCGGAGCCGGAGAAGGGGACGGTAAGTCTCAACGAACGGCTGACCCGCCTTCTGCGGGACTGTGTGATCAGCGCAGAGGCGGCGGGACAGCTGATCGTTGTGAAGACGATGAGCGGCGCGGCCGGCACCGCGGCGGAAGCCCTGGATACCCTGGAAATGAAGGATATCATGGGCTCCATTGCCGGGGACAACACCATTTTTCTGGCGGCCAGGGATCACGGATCAGCGCAGAACGCGGCTGAGATGATTCTGAATCTGATTCAATAACCATTTGGGGAAAGGAGATGCTCTATGATCCAGTCCCTTCGGATCCGGAATATTGTGCTGATTGAGCATCTTTCCATTGACTTTCATTCCGGCATGCAGGTTCTCAGCGGAGAAACCGGCGCAGGAAAAAGCATCGTGGTGGATGCGGTCAATCTGATTCTGGGGAATCGGGCGGACCGGGGGCTGATCCGTTCGGGATGTGAAAAAGCCAGCGTGGAAGCCGTTTTCTCCGTGGCCGGAAATCGGGAAGCACAGGCCATCCTGGACCGGGAAGGCATTGAGGCTGAGGGGGAAACCATATCCATCTGGCGGGAGATTACAGCCAGCGGAAGAAACCTGTGCCGGATCTGCGGAATCATCGTGCCCCTCGGACTGCTGAAGGAACTGGGCGGTCAGCTGATGGATATTCACGGGCAGCA
This sequence comes from uncultured Oscillospiraceae bacterium, assembly GCA_964565635.1. Taxonomy (GTDB): domain Bacteria; phylum Bacillota; class Clostridia; order Christensenellales; family Aristaeellaceae; genus Aristaeella. Next base: position 6,472 of record CAZMFY010000077.1, on the reverse strand, counting down.
CGAGCATCAGTTCTTAATGAATCCTGAAATGCATATGCGGTTTCTGGACCGGACGGGAGACGCATCCTATCTGGCGCAGATGGAAAAGACCGCAGCCGCCTGTGAGTCCTTTCTGGCGATACACAGGCAATATGCTCGGCTGCGCAGGGAAAGCGAACAGAAACAGAGGCGCATGGAGGAGCTGACTCGAAATCTGCAGGAGCTGCATGAGGCGGATCTGAAGGAGGGCGAGGAGGAAACGCTGAAAGCCGAACAGGTTCGGCTGATGAACGCAGAAAGGATTTCGGGAAGCCTGCGCATTGCCCGGGACAGCCTGATGACCGGAGAAACGGAGCCGGGCTGCCTGGAAAAGATGAAGCGCGCCGTGGACGCGCTGGACCGGCTGAACGCCTTCGGAGAGGATCTGAAGCAGCTGCACGACAGATGCGAAAGCCTGTATTATGAAACGGAGGAGATCGCCTTTGAACTCAGCGGGCTGCTGGAGAAGAACGGGCTGGAGCCGGGCCAGCTGGAAAAGACGGAGGAACGGCTGGAAATCATTCGGAAACTGGAGCGGAAATACGGCCCGGAGATTTCTGACGTTTTGAAGGAAAAGACCCGGATGGAAGAGGAGTACCAGCATCTTTGCGCATTGGAGGATACGCTGGAGGAAACGGCCCGGCGGCATAAGCAGCTGCTGGGCGAATATCGGCAGGAATCCCGTATCCTTTCGGAAATGCGAAGGGAACTGGCAAAAACCTTCGAAATGCGGATGCATGAGGAACTGAAGGAACTGGGCATGGAGAAAACGGTGTTCCGGGCAGCCTTCTCCGAGCCCGACGGAGAGAAGAAGCCCATGCCCAGACCGGTAGGAGACGACCGGATGGAGTTTCTGATCAGCCCGAACCCCGGCGAAGCGCTGAAGCCGCTGGCCCGGATTGCCTCCGGGGGAGAATTGAGCAGACTGATGCTGGCGATGAAAACCCTGGAAACGGAAAACAGCGGAGCGGACTGCATGGTTTTCGATGAAATAGACACGGGAATCAGCGGCCGGATGGCGCAGGCCGTATCGGAAAAAATGATTGCCATCTCCCGCAAAAAGCAGGTGATTTGCGTAACGCATCTGCCTCAGATCGCTGCGGCGGCGGATCATCAGTTCCTCGTGAGCAAGCGGGTGAACGGGGAAAACAGGACGGAGACCACCGTAGAGGAACTGGATCGGAGCGGGCGGATTTCCGAAGTGGCCCGGATGATCAGCGGAGCGGAAGGAAGCGGCAGAGAAGCGGAAGCGTACGCCAGGATCATGCTGGAAGCTGCGGAGCAGATGAAACGATGATCTGTTCTTCATTCACATCCTCCCATGCCATCAGGCCCGCGCGCCCATGGGTTCATAAAAAAAATGATTGTATAATCCAGCCGGCTTATGGTATAATTTTCCTAATGATTATAAGCCGGTTTGATCCCCGAAAGGAGGGCTTTCAGCTTGTTTGAAAAAAGATTATTCCCCGGTGGTATTCATCCGCTGGAAGGGGAGAACGGGAAAGCGGTCAACGGACTTCATCCCATTCGTCCCCTTGAGGCGCCTGCCAGAGTGGTGATTCCGCTTCAGATGCATATCGGCGCGCCGGCCAAGGCTGTTGTATCGCCAGGGGATCATGTGCGCATCGGTCAGAAGATTGGGGAGGCCGGAGGTTTTGTTTCCGCGCCGGTTCACGCCAGCGTCTCCGGGACGGTTCATGCCATTCAGGATGCGATGCTGCCTAACGGGACGATGACGCCCGCGGTCATTATTAACAATGACTATCAGGAGGAATGGGTCGAGCTGCATCCCCATGCGCATCCCGAAAATCTGACGGCGGATGAGCTGCGCCAGATTGTCCGGGAAGCAGGCATCGTGGGCCTCGGCGGCGCCACCTTTCCCACCGCGGTTAAGCTGAGCCCTTCCGGCGGGAAAAAGATCGAAAAGATCGTGGTGAACGGCGCGGAATGCGAGCCCTACCTGACGGCGGATCACAGGCTGATGCTTGAAAAGTCGGCGGAAATCATCGACGGCATCCGGCTGATGATGCTGGCGCTGGACGTGGACGAAGCGCTGATCGGCATTGAGAAGAACAAACCGGACGCAATCGAGATGATGCAGGCCGCAGCTGCGAAAGCCGAAGGCATTCGGGTGGTGGGCCTTCCCGTGAGATATCCGCAGGGCGGAGAAAAACAGCTTGTATATGCCCTGACCCGGCGCCAGGTGCCCAACGGGGGACTGCCGCTGGACGTGGGCGTTGTGGTTTGCAATGTGGGGACGGCGTTTGCCATCGATCAGGCGATCCGGGAAGGAAAGCCGCTGGTTGAGCGGGTGACTACGGTCGGCGGCCTGGTGAATAATCCGTCGAATTTCCTGGTTCGGATCGGAACGCCGATCGACCATCTGATCGCAGCCTGCGGCGGCCTGCAGCCCCAGGTCAAGCAGTTTATTTACGGCGGGCCGATGATGGGCATGGCGATCGCCCGGTTTGATATTCCGGTGACCAAGGGCTGCAGCGGACTGGTTGCGCTGGGAAACAGCCCCATGGAGGAGGCGGAAAGTCCCTGCATCAAATGCGGAGCCTGCCGGCAGGCGTGCCCCATGAAGCTGTTCCCCAGCCGGATCGATTCATTCCAGCGCCACGGGCGGCTGGAAGAGGCTGAGAAGATCGGCGTGATGAACTGCATCGAATGCGGCTGCTGCAGCTTCGTGTGTCCCGCGAAGCGCAGCCTGACGCAGAGCATGCGTACCGCGAAGGACAATATCAGACGGAAGCAAAGGGCAGCGGCCGCAAGGAAAGCCCAGGAAGAAGCGGCCAGGAAAGAAAAAGAAGCGGCGGCTGCGAAGGCGGACGCGGGAAAGGAGGCGTAAGTACCATGCTGAAGAATCTGACGGTCACTTCCTCCCCGCACCTGAGAAGCGGGAGAAGCACCCGCAGTATTATGCAGGAGGTTTGCCTGGCCCTGGCGCCTGCCGGAATCGCCGGAATCGTTCTTTTCGGATGGAACGCGCTGGCTGTGATGGTAACATCTGTTTTGAGCTGCGTAGCCAGCGAGTATATTTTCCAGCGGCTGAATCATCAGCCGATTCGCATCGGAGACTGGAGCGCGGTTGTAACCGGCCTGCTGCTGGCATACAACATTCCGGCGGACGCGCCGCTGTGGATCCCGCTGATCGGCGGCATGATCGCGATTATCCTGGTCAAGCAGATGTTCGGCGGGTTAGGCGGCAACTTCATGAATCCTGCCCTGACCGCAAGAGCGATTCTGTTCGTCAGCTGGGCGAAGATCATGAGCAGCTATCCGCAGACCCGCTTTATGACGGATGCCGTATCTTCCGCGACGCCGCTGGCCAAGATGGCCGTTGGTGAAAGCGTCAGCCTGGTGGATCTGCTGCTGGGGAACTGCGGCGGCGTATTGGGAGAGACTTGCAAGCTGGCCATTCTGCTGGGCGGAATCTATCTCATCTGCCGGGGCATCGTGGACTGGAGAATTCCGCTGGCGTTTATCGGAAGCGCGTTCCTGTGCTACCTGATTCAGGACGGATTCGACATCGCGCTGGCTCAGATTCTGAGCGGCGGGCTGTTATTGGGCGCCTTCTTCATGGCCACGGATTACGTGACCTGCCCCATGTCCTCCCTGGGCCGGATCATTTTCGGAATTGGGTGCGGCGTGCTGGTGTTTGTCATTCGGAGCTATGCCAGCTATGTGGAAGGCTGCAGCTTCGCGATCCTGTTTATGAATGTGATGACACCCCTGATCGACCGCTTTACCGCTGGGAAGCTCTTTGGGGAGGTGAAAGGCCGTGGCTGAGAAAAAAACCTTCTGGAGCGCGCTGCTGAATGGCTTGATCTATGAAAATCCCACCTTTGTCCTGATGGTCGGGATGTGTCCCACCCTGGCCGTGACCACCTCCGCCTCGAACGCCATTGGAATGGGGCTGTCCACCATGGCGGTGCTGGTCTGCTCGAATCTGTTTATTTCGCTGCTTCGGAATCTGATTTCCGAAAAGATCCGCATCCCGGCCTTTATTGTGGTCATCGCCAGCTTCGTAACCATCGTGGAAATGGTCCTGAAGGCCTATCTGCCCGACCTGAGCGCCACGCTGGGGCTCTATATTCCCCTGATTGTTGTGAACTGCATCATCTTCGCACGGGCTGAATCCTTTGCCTTTAAGAACGGTCCGATCCTGGCTCTGGGAGACGGGCTGGGCATGGGACTGGGATTCACCTGCGCCATTACGATCCTGGCCTCCATCCGTGAAATCTTCGGGACGGGGAGCTATTTCGGTTTCAACATCATGGGCGCGGGATACCAGCCCATGGCGATTCTGACCACGCCAAGCGGCGGATTCCTGACCCTGGGCGTCCTGCTGATGGTCGTGAACCTGATCCGGAAGAAAATGATCAAGAAGCCCGGAAAGGAGGTTAAAGCCGCATGAAGGAATATCTGCTGATGCTGGTAGGCTGCCTGCTGGTCAACAACTATGTCATGTGCCAGTTCCTGGGAATCTGTCCGTTCCTGGGGGTTTCCAAAAAATTCGACACCGCGCTGGGCATGGGCCTGGCAGTGACATTCGTGATGACGCTGGCCTCCCTGATTACCTGGCTTGTGGAGCATTTTCTGCTGGCGCCTCTGGATCTTATGTATCTGAGAACCATCGCATTCATTCTCGTCATCGCCGTGCTGGTTCAGCTGGTAGAGATGGCGCTGAAAAAGCTGAGCTTCAGCCTGTATCAGGCGCTGGGCGTTTATCTTCCGCTGATTACGACGAACTGCGCGGTGCTCGGGGTGGCCGTCCTGAATTCCAACAACGGATACGGCCTTCTGCAGAGCACCCTGAGCGGCTGCTTCAGCGCCCTTGGCTTTACGCTGAGCCTGCTGCTCTTCAGCTGCATCCGTGAGCGGCTGGAGATGAGCGATATGCCCAAATGGATGGAGGGTTTTCCGGGCGCGCTGATTGCCGCCGGACTGATGGCCGTATCCTTTATCGGATTCGGCGGACTGATCTGAGAAGGGAGGATCGCGTAAAGTGGAAGTATTATATGCTGCGCTGGTCCTCGGCGGTATGGGGGTGGTCTTTGGACTGCTGCTGACTGCCGCGTCCAAGATATTCGCTGTTCCTTCCAACCCGCAGCGGGATGCGGTTCGGGAGCTCCTGCCCGGAGCGAACTGCGGCGGATGCGGATATCCCGGCTGCGACGGCTGCGCGGACGCCATTGCGTCCGGCAAGGCGCCGGTGAACGCCTGCCCGGTGGGCGGCAGCGAGTGCGCGGCGAAAATCGCCCAGGTGATGGGGCAGGAAGCGGAAACCGGAGAGCGGCTGGTGGCTCAGGTGATCTGTCAGGGGGATCTTGAGCATTGCAAAACAAAATTCAACTATGAAGGAATTCAGGACTGCGTTTCCGCCATGCTGGTGAATGACGGAAATAAATCCTGCAAGTATGCCTGCCTGGGACTGGGAACCTGTGTAAGGGCCTGCCCTTTCGATGCAATCCATATTGACCCGGCCAAGGGAATCGCCGAGGTGGATCGGGACAAGTGCCAGAGCTGCGGGAAATGTGTCGAAGCCTGTCCGAAGCACGTGATTGAGATGCAGAAGGTTGATCAGCCCGTTCGACTGATGTGCAGGGCGGCGGATAAGGGGATCCTGGTGAGCGATAACTGCAGAGTGGGCTGCATCGGCTGCGAACGCTGCTTCCAGGCCTGCAAGTTCGGCGCCATCGAGATGAAGAACCATCTGCCCGTCATCGACCCCGGAAAGTGCGTCGGCTGCATGATGTGCGCGGAAGCCTGCCCCACCAACGCCATCTGGGCCTCCTGGGATCAGCGGAAGATTGCCGAGATCGACAAGAACGAATGCATCGGCTGCGGGCTGTGCAAGCGTCAGTGCCAGTTTGAAAGCATCGTGGGCGAGATCAAGAAGCCGCATGAAGTGCTGGATGCCTGCACAGGCTGCGGCAAATGCGCGCTGAAATGCCCGAAGAAATGCATCACCATGAAGGTCCGGGAGCATACCCGGGATGCGTTCGCCAAGATCGGGACGACGCCGGCCGCGGTGTCCGTGGACATGCTGGTTCAGCCCGAAGAAAAAAAGCCGAAATATTCTCCGGAAGTGCAGGCCAAGATTGACGCCGCCCTGAAGGCGAAGAAGGAGCGGGAAGCCGCTGCGAAAACCGCGGAATAAGCCGCAAAAGGGAAGCCGCCGAAGGCTTCCCTTTTTTTGATGTTTTCCCTTGCAAAATGGGCGCTCAGCAGGTATAATTCAAAGGAAAAACACGGGTGCGGTGATCTGCTTGCGGTGCCTGTGGAAATAATTGTTCGAGGAGGAGATTCCCATGTCCAAGAAGTACCTTTACCTCTTCAGTGAAGGCAATGCGACAATGCGCGAGCTGCTGGGCGGCAAGGGCGCGAACCTGGCGGAAATGACCAACATTGGCCTGCCCGTTCCCCAGGGCTTTACCATCTCTACGGA
>CAZMFY010000076.1:0-9689 GCA_964565635.1 uncultured Oscillospiraceae bacterium | reverse complement strand
CAGCGCTATTTCGACGCGGAAAACAAACCCATGGTGGTGGAAGCCCTGGGCTACTGCACCGTCAAGAATCAGTATGACGCCCGGCGGATCACGGAAACCACCTATTATGACGCGGAGGGCAAGCTGACCGCCTGCAAGGAGGGCTATGCCCGGATCACCTATCAGTATAAGGACCGGAAGCTGGTAGGGAAAACCTATTTCGGCGTGGACGGAAAACAGATCGCCGGCAAGGAGGGCTATGCCCGGATCGCCTATGTGAACGACGAAAAGGGCAAGGTCATCGCCGAAACCTATTATGACGCGGAGGGAAATCCCTGGCTGAACAAGGAGGGCGCCGGGGAGGTGCACTATACCTGGAACGGGAACCTGAAGCTGTCGGAAAGCTATTATCTGAACGGGGAGCCCATCCTGGGGGCGAAGGGCGCCCATGAGGTCCGTTACGAATATACCGGCGGCAACAAGGTGGCGGCCACCTATTATTACGGCCTGGACGGGGAGCCGATCCTGCTGCCGGACGGGTATGCCTCCACGGAGGTGGAATACGACAGCGCCGGGCGCACCGTCACCACCCGGTATTATGACCTGGAGGGAAACCTGGCCCTGACCCCGGGCCGGGAGTACGCCTTCGTCCGCACCGTGTATTACAGCGAGCTGGCCTGGCTGGGCGGCGACGCGGAAGAGGACGCGGAAGAGGAACTGGACGCAGATTCGGAAGCGGATGAGGACGAGGAGGACGCTGATGTCCTGGGAGAGGATCCGGCGGAGGATTCGGAGGAAAATCCGGAGATCCCCGGGGAGCTGACGGAAAAGCTGAAGGCGGAGGCGGCGGAGCAGGAAGACCTGTCCGACGTGAACGGCACCGTCACCGAATATTACGGCACCGACGGGAAGCTGATGAATATTTCCGCCGGCTATGCCATCCTCCGGAAAACCAATGACGAGCGGGGCAAGGTGACGGAGGAAAGCTATTTCGGCGCGGACCGGCAGAGCGTGCTGCTGCCCGCGGGCTACGCGGTGATCCGCCGGGCCTTTGACGATCAGGGATATCAGACGGAGGAAGCCTATTTCGGCACGCAGGATGAGCCGGTGCTGAGCAATCGGGGGTATCACCGCTTTACCCGGGAGAACGATGCGGCGGGGCTGGCCCTGAGCCAGCGGTATTTCGGTACCGCCGGGGAGCCGGTCAGAAGCACCGACGGATATCATGAAATCCGGAAGACCTATACGGCGGAAGGCTGGACGACCTCGGAAAGCTGGTTCGACGAGGAGCGGCAGCCCATGGCCCTGCGGGATACCTATGCCCGGATTGAGCGGGAGTTCGATGAAAACGGCAACGCGGCGGTGATCCGGTATTTCGATGTTTCCGGCGGCCCCATCGCCTGCAGGGACGGGTATGACGAGCTGCGGCAGGATTTCGACGATCAGAAGCGGATCATCCGGATCGGCTATTTCCTCAGCGGGCAGCCGGCGCTGAATCCCCAGGGGGCGGCGGCCCTGGAGCGGGATTATGAGGAGCGGAATCTGGTGACCGCCGAGCGGTATTTCGGCACCGACGGCGCGCCGGTATTGAATAAGAAGGGCATCGCCTCCTGGACCCGGGAATATGATGAAAACAAGCGGGTGATTCAGGAGCGGTATTTCGGCACGGACGGGGAGCCGGTCAGAAGCACCGACGGGTATCATGAGATTCGGAAAACCTATACGGCGGAGGGTTGGGTGACCTCGGAAGGCTGGTTTGACGAGGCGCGGCAGCCCATGGCCCTGCGGGATACCTATGCCCTGATCCGGCGGGAATTCGACGATCAGGGGAACGCCATCCAGATCCGGTATTTCGACGGTGCGGGGAACCCTATCGCCTGCAAGGACGGATACGACGAGCTGCGGCAGGATTTTGACGATCAGAAGCGGATCGTCCGGGTTGCCTATTTCCTGGGCGGGGCGCCTGTGGCGAATCCCCAGGGAGCTGCAGCCCTGGAGCGGGATTATGAGGACCGGAATCTGGTGATCGCGGAGCGGTATTTCGGCACCGACGGAGCGCCGGTGCAGAATAACAAGGGCATCGCCTCCTGGACCCGGGAATATGATGAGAACAAGCGGGTTATCCAGGAGCGGTATTTCGGCACCGCCGGGGAACCGGTGAAGAGCACCGACGGCTATCATGAGATCCGTCGGGTGTATACGGCGGAGGGCTGGATGACCAGCGAGGCCTGGTTTGACGAAAACCGGCAGCCCATGGCCCTGAAGGATACCTACTGCCGGGTGGAGCGGGAATTTGACGAAAACGGGAATAACACCGTCGCCCGGTATTATGACGGGGAAGGAAAACTGATCGCCCGGAAGGACGGATACGACGAGATTCATCAGATCTTTGACGACCAGAAGCGGGTCATCCGCACCGAGTATTACGTGAACGGCCAGCCGGTGGCGAATCCCCAGGGAATTGCCGCCTGGGAGCGGGATTATGACGATCTGAACCGGACCGTGGCGGAGCGGTACTTCGGTACGGACGGGAATCCGATTCTGAATCCCAATGGTATTGCCTCCTTCACCCGGGAATACGCGGACGAGCGGAACCTGGCGGCAACGGAGCGGTATTTCGGCACGGACGGAGCGCCGGCGCTGAATAACAAGGGCATCGCCTCCTGGACCCGGGAATATGATGAGAATAACCGGGTGATTCAGGAGCGGTATTTCGGCATCTCCGGTGAACCGGTAAAGAGCACGGACGGCTATCACGAGATCCGCCGGACCTATACGGCGGATGGCTGGACCACGTCCGAGGCCTGGTTCGATGAGAACCGGCAGCCCATGGCCCTGAGCGACACCTACAGCCGGGTGGAGCGGGAATTCGACGAAAACGGAAACAATACGGTGGCCCGGTATTATGACGGGGAAGGGAACCTGATTTCCCGGAAGGACGGCTATGACGAGATCCACCAGATCTTCGATGACCAGAAGCGGATCATCCGGACGGAATACTATGTGAACGGCCATCTGGCCCTGAACAACCGGCAGATCGCCGCCTGGGAGCGGGCATACGACGACCGGAATCTGACCGTCATGGAGCAGTATTTCGGCACGGAAAACGAGCCCATCTACAGCCCGGACGGATACCACCGGATCGAGCGGGAATATGATGACCAGAAGCTGGTGGCCGTGGAGCGGTATTTCGGCAATGACGGGGAGCCCATCCTGGGGAAGGGCGGCTATCACGAAATCCGGCGGACCTGGCTGGACAGCCGCCACGCCACCAGCGAAGCCTGGTTTGATACGGACCGGCAGCCCATGCCCCTGAAGGATACCTATTGCAGGGTCGAACGGGAATTTGATGAGAACGGGAACACGGCCGTCGCCCGGTATTATGACGGGGAAGGCCATCCCATCGCCTGCAAGGACGGATACGATGAGATCCATCAGGTCTTCGACGACCAGAACCGGGTGATCCGGATCAGTTATTTCCTGAATGGGGCGCCGGTGGCGAATCCCCAGGGGGCGGCGGCGCTGGAGCGGGATTATGAGGATCGGAATCTGGTGATCGCCGAGCGGTATTTCGGCACCGACGGCGCGCCGGTATTGAATAAGAAGGGTATCGCCTCCTGGACCCGGGAATATGACGAGAACAAGCGGGTCATCCAGGAGCGGTATTTCGGCACCGCCGGCGAGCCGGTCCGGAGCACCGACGGTTATCATGAGATCCGCCGGGTCTATACGGCGGAGGGCTGGATGACCAGCGAGGCCTGGTTTGACGAGAACCGGCAGCCCATGGCCCTGAGCGACACCTACAGCCGGGTGGAGCGGGAATTTGACGGGAACGGAAACAATACCGTAACCCGGTATTATGACGGGGAAGGAAACCTGATCGCCCGGAAGGACGGCTACGACGAGTTCCGTCAGGACTTCGATGATCAGAACCGGGTGACCCGGATCCGCTATTTCCTGCAGGGAGCGCCCGTCGCGAATCCCCAGGGAGCGGCGGCGCTGGAGCGGGATTACGACGATCGGGATCTGGTGATCGCGGAGCGGTATTTCGGCACGGACGGAGCGCCGGCGCTGAATAACAAGGGCATCGCCTCCTGGACCCGGGAATATGATGAAAACAAGCGGGTCATCCAGGAGCGGTATTTCGGCACCGCAGGGGAGTCGGTGAAGAGCACCGACGGGTATCATGAAATCCGCCGGACCTATACGGCGGAGGGCTGGACCACGTCCGAAGCCTGGTTCGATGAAAACCGGCAGCCCATGGCCCTGAGCGACACCTACAGCCGGGTGGAGCGGGAGTTTGATGAAAACGGAAACAACACCGTCGCCCGGTATTACGACGGGGAAGGAAACCTGATTCCCCGGAAGGACGGTTACGACGAGATCCACCAGATCTTTGACGATCAGAAGCGGATTATCCGCACCGAATATTATGTGAATGGCCATCTGGCGCTGAACAACCGGCAGATTGCCGCCTGGGAACGGGCATACGACGACCGGAATCTGACCACGATGGAGCAGTATTTCGGCACGGAAGGCGAGCCCATCTACAGCCCGGACGGATATCACCGGATCGAACGGGAATACGACGATCAGAAGCTGGTGGCCGTGGAGCGGTATTTCGGCAACGACGGGGAGCCCATCCTGGGGAAGGGCGGCTATCACGAAATCCGGCGGACCTGGCTGGACAGCCGCCATGCCACCAGCGAAGCCTGGTTTGATACGGACCGGCAGCCCATGGCCCTGAAGGATACCTATTGTAAGGTGGAGCGGGAGTTCGACGAGAACGGGAACACGGCCGTCGCCCGGTATTATGACGGGGAAGGCCATCCCATCTCCTGCAAGGACGGCTACGACGAGATTCGTCAGTTCTTCGATGATCAGAATCGAATTATCCGCACCGAGTATTATTTGAACGGGCAGTCGACGGCGAATCCTCAGGGGATTGCCGCCTGGGAACGGGATTATGATGACTTGAACCGGACCGTGGCGGAACGGTATTTCGGCACGGACGGGAATCCGATTCTCAATCCCAGTGGCATTGCCTCCTTCACGCGCGAATTTGCGGACGAGCGGAATCTGGCGACGGCGGAACGGTATTTCGGTATCGATGGAGTGCCGGTGCTGAACAACCGGCAGATCGCCGCCTGGGAGCGGGCGTATGACGACCAGGGCCTGACCGTCATGGAGCAGTATTTCGGCACGGAAAACGAGCCCATCTACAGCCCGGACGGATACCACCGGGTCGAGCGGGAGTACGATGAAAATAAGCTGGTAACCATGGAGCAGTACTTCGGCAACGATGGAGAACCCATCTATAGCCCCAATGGCTACCATCGGATCGAGCGGGAATACGATGACCAAAAGCGGGTGACCGTGGAGCGGTACTTCGGCAACGCAGGCGAACCGATTCTGAACCCGCGGGGCATCTCTTCCTGGGAGCGGGAATACGACGAGAACGGCAAGGTGACCTCGGAATGGTATTTCGGCACGGAAGGGGAACCGATCCCGGGTCCCAACGGATACCACCGGATTGACTATACCTACGACGAAAAGGGAAACAAAACCCGGGAGGAATACTTCGATCCGGAGGGCCAGCCGGCGCCGAACGCCGACGGATACGTCCGGAGAATCCTCGTCTACGACGAGGAAGGCAAGGTCACTGAGGACTACTACGAATAATGGAACAGATGTGGAAAAGAGGGACGGTCTTTTCGTTCCACTTGAGGAAGGTGGAACGGGGGCCGTCCCTCTGTTCCGTCTGCTCTACCTTGCATAATAGGATTCTTTTTGTTATCATTATGCCGCATAAAGAATCGAAAACAGCGAAAAGTTGAATGACTCAGGAACAGCGATATGGATCCGCTTCAATGTATAAAGGAGGAGAAACTTATGCTGAGCCGCGGGACGAAAAAACTGGTTGCCGCTGTGCTGCTGCTGGCTGTGCTGGCCTGCCTGTTTTCCGCTTCAGCGGAAAACACGGAGCCTTACCGTCAGATCGACTATGACAGGCTGGCGGAAGTGACATGCAAATTCGATGGGGAGGCCGCCTGGGCATGGAACCCCTGGAGGTGGCAGTTCTATATGATGAACGGCGTAACGCTGTACGGTTCCTTCGAGAGAGATACCGGAAATGTTCTGACCGTCGGCGGCAGCGCGAGCAAAAATGAGAAAGGACATCTGACTCTGAAGGATACGCTGGGGATGCTTGTCGGAATTAGCGCCGAATTTCCGGAGGCGGCCGAGCTGATCGATGCCGGGGAGAAAGCGGAGCTGCGGCAGGAGCCTTACAAGCTGACGCTGGCGAATGGAAGGTTCATGATCGGCCGCGTCGATTCGGCGGATTCGTGGATTGCGCTCGACGATCTCTACAGCGGGATAAAGGCGGCCGGAATGACGAAATTGCCCCTGGAGTTTACCAGATTCGGGACGCTGGGAGAAAACGATTTCGAGGTTGAGGTCACGCTGAATGAAAACGAAGCCCCGAAGTATGTGTATGTGTATTACTACGGGGAAGACGTGGATACGGGAAAGGCGTTCTTTTCGGAAATCTGCGGCGTCCTGCTGAATGGATCCGATCTGAACCAGACGCTCGGGCTGATCGACTCCAAATATGATCAAGTAGAATACAATACAAGCACAGGATTTGAGTTCGGGAGCGTGGCGGCAGAACTGTACAGAGACGAAGACATGCACTGCCTCATGTTCAGCATCCAGGAAGTACCCGAGGAAGAGGAACCGGTCAAGGCTGAAGAACTGGTCAAGGCTGAAGAGACGCCTGAAATCAATATGGCGGCCTTTGAGGGAATCGATATCACCGGACAGATTGAGCCCACGGTTCTTTACCAGGGAAACGGCGTTACCGTAACCCTCCTGGGGCTGGAGTACGGCATGACAAGTGCCCATCAGGATGGAATCGGCCTGAAGGTGAAGGTGGAAAAGGACGAGGGCGTGGAACTGGACCGTATCGGTATTCCCGTGTACAGCGTGAACCGCTGGAAGAACGATTTCAGGCTTTCCAATGGCGGCATCATTTATGTGACAGGCACCCCGGCCCGGACGGAGGAGCAGGTCCTGTGGATGAATCTGAGCGATCTGAAGGAAAAGATGCCCGGATTCGCGGGAATCAGCAGCATAGAGGTCAGCGCGAATGTGATCCCGCCGGAGGGAAAGGGAGAGACGATGCGCGGTGACCGCATGACGCTGACGACCGGAGTTCCGGAAAGCCCGCTCCCGGGTGTGATGCTGTACAGCGACGATACGCTGACGATCACCCTGACAGGCCTGAAGGAATCGGACCGGGAGGATCGCATCATCCTGGGTGCGGCCTGTGAAAGCAGGGGAGAGGCCATGGAGCTGCTGGTTCGGCGCATGGTATCAAAGCTGAACGACGCCACCTTCTACGGCCTGGATATGCTTCTGAACATTCCCGAAAACGGCCGGACACTTTCGGAAATGATTATTAAGAAGGACAATCTGCAACAGGAAGCGGGGATTACGAGCCTGAGCCAGGTAGAGGATCTGTCCTTCAAACTGGAGGATTCTAATCATCCGGATCAGCCATGTCCCGAAGTCCATATCACCCGGGAAATCCTGGAGCAGATTCTGCCGGAGGATGTTGCGCAGCCGGATCAGGCGGCTGAGACGCTTCCGAAGACCCTGCTGTACGAGCAGTCGGGAATCACGCTGACGGCGGATGGCCTGTCCCCGGACGGGAGCGGCCTGAATATGGTTATGGAGAACGGAACCGGCGACCAGGCCTATCTGGAAGTGCATGTGGTGACGGTCAACGATTGGCTGGTGGACGGTTACTGGACCTTTAAGGCGAAACCGGGAGAAAAAACCAGACAGATTCTGCCGCTGGGGGGATTTATTCCGGATTTTGACGGTTTCTCTGAAATCCTCCTGAAGATTTCTCCCTGCGAGATGGTGCCGGAAACCGGCATGCTGTCGAGCCTGCGGGATCAGGCGCAGGAAGCGAGACTGTCCATCGGGCCGGCCGCGGCGCATGACGACCAGGGCACGGTTCTGCTGGAAGAAGACGGATTCCGGGTGATTCTGAAGGGGACGCGGATCAATTCGGCAGGGGACTACATAGCGGATATCTGGATGATCAACGAGAGCAACCGGAGCATCCGTTGGGATGAAAGGCATGATCCGCTGACCGGAACGGCAAAGGTGGAGTGCGCCGTAAACGGCAAGGAAGCGGAGCCTTATGTGCTCTTCAATAATCTGAACCCCAGGCTGGATCCAGGGATGAGGACGGTTGCGCCCCTGAAGCTGTCTTCCTGGGATCTGGAAAAGATCGGACTGCTTCCAGGGGATGTGAAAACCGTGGATTTTGAGCTGGCGGTGTTCCCGGACGCGGACAAGCTGGACTATGAGCTCTACGAGCTTCGTATTGAATGAGTTTGGAACGGAGGGACGGTCCTTTTCGTTCCACATGGCACCATAGTGGAACGGAGGGACGGTCCTTTTCGTTCCACATGGCACCAGGAACGGAGGAACGGTCCTTTTCGTTCCACATGGCACCAGGAACGGAGGAACGGTCCTTTTCGTTCCACATGGCACCATAGCATCGAAGGAACGGAGGGATCGTCCCTCCTTTCCGGTTTGCCGACGCGCAGGAGAATGAGAATGAAGGATCAGAATTATGAGACGGTTTCAGGCTTTGCGGGTGCCGAAGTCATTCCGGTAACGGAGGTTTGCGCCGTCCGGATCGGACAGACTGAAAATGCTGGGGCTGCCACCGGATGTACGGTGATCGTGGCGCCGGAGGGTATGCGGGCCGGGCTGGACGTGCGGGGCGGAGGTCCCGCCAGCCGGGAGAGCCAGCTGCTGAACCCGCTGATGGCCGCTCAGCAGATTCATGCCATCGTCCTGGCTGGGGGCAGCGCCTACGGCCTGGATGCGGCGGGCGGGGTCATGCGGTATCTGGAGGAGCGGGGCATCGGCTATGATACCGGCTTTGCGCTGGTGCCGCTGGTGGCCCAGGCGGATCTCTATGATCTGTCCGTGGGGAGCAGCGCCGTCCGCCCGGACCCGGCCATGGGCTATGAGGCGGCCCGGCTGGCCCTGGAGGCGCCCAACTACCGGGACGGAAACTACGGCGCGGGCTGCGGGGCCTCCGTGGGAAAAATGGCCGGCATGGGATGCGCCATGAAAACCGGCATCGGCAGCTATGCCCTGAGAATCGGGGATCTGAAGGTGGGGGCCATCGTCGCCCTCAATGCCCTGGGGGACGTGTTTGACTGGAAGACCGGTGCACCGATCGCCGGGCTGCTGAATGAGGAGAAAACCGGCCTGCGCTCCACGTCGGAATACATGCGCCGGAGTTATCAGGTGGTGGAGAACAAGTTTACGGGCAATACCACTCTCTGCGTGGTCCTGACCAACGCTCGCTTTGACAAGGCCCGGCTGTGCAAGATCGCCGGCATGGCCCATGACGGCTACGCCCGGTCCATCCGGCCGGTGCATACCTCCGCCGATGGCGACAGCATCTATGCCGTGTCCGCCGGGGAGGTGGAGGCGGATCAGGATATCGTGGGCATCCTGGCGGCGGAAACGGTCAGCGAGGCGATTATCCGCGCCGCCACCTGCGCTGAAGGGGCCTACGGCCTTCCGGCCGCCCGGAATCTGCGGTAAATAGAACGGGTGGAACGAAAAGGACCGGTGCGCAAGTTCGGCGCACATAACATAGATAGGTGAAA
>CAZMFY010000075.1:0-9889 GCA_964565635.1 uncultured Oscillospiraceae bacterium | reverse complement strand
CCAGTTGCAGGTACTGGGATACAGCCACACGGTCGTGGAGAAGTCAAGGGCAGACTCGGAAAGTTATCTTTTTTGTAAGAGAACAGAAAAAACGGGGACTTGCCCCGCTGAGATGGATATTATTCTGATATGTCCGTTATTCCGCGAATTTCTTTCCTGCATTCCAGGCTCCACCAACGATCTCGCCAATTTCACGGTAACACAGCGCAACCGTATCAAACATGATCGGATGTACTTTGCCCAGATCAACTTTTCCGTCTGTAAGAACACTTTCTTCCGCTTTCATGCCAATGATCTCCGCGACCACACGGGTTTCCTTGAACTCTTCCCGCAGCGCTATCACCCTGCATTCAATCGTTACCGGCAGCTGATCAATAACCGGTGCATTCACCTTGTCTGATTTCGTGACTGTCAGTCCGCATTTTGCCAGTTTATCCGGTATCTTGTTCGCAGATGCAATCCCTACATAGTCACAGGCAGCAACAGTGTCTTTCGTTGCAAAAGCAACTGTGAATTCCCTGTTCAGTTTGATATTCTCTGTTGTTTTGTGTGGAGAAAGACTGATGGAGAGTTGATTCCCTCCGATCTGTCCGCCCCAGGCAGCATTCATGGCATTCGCGTTTCCATCTGCATCATAAGTTCCAATGATGAACACCGGATGCGGGGTAATAAAACCTTTGTCGAAGCTCTGTTTCATTTCAGAATTCCTCCCTGTTCGTTTTTATGTATTAATTCTCCACGTCATTGTCGATTTCCTTGATTACTCTGGCCGGAACGCCCCCGACCACCACGTTGTCCGGAACATCTTTTGTTACTACAGCCCCGGCGGCCACAACCACATTGTTTCCGATCTTCACCCCAGGAAGGATGGTTACGTTGCCTCCTATCCATACATCATTACCAATCGTAACAGGCTTCGCAATACCCAGATGCTTTCTCCTGCCCATCGGAGAAAGCGGATGACCGACCGTGGTGATCAGGGTATTCGGTCCGATCATCACATCATTGCCAATATAGATCTCGCGGATATCCAGCATGGTAATGTTATAGTTTCCGGTAAAATGATTCCCGATATAGATGTTTTTCCCGTTATCGCAATTGAACGTCTTCGCCATCCAGACATGTTCGCCGATACTGCCCAGGTTTTCCTTCAGAACAGCACGCTGTGCCTGAAAGTCCAGGGGATCCAGCGCATTGAACTTCTGGCACCAGATGATTGCCTTTTCCTTCAGCGCGTCTACTTCTTCATCATCATAGCAGTATTCAAGCCCGGCTTTCATTTTTTCGATTTCTGTCATTTTATATCAATTTCCCTTCTTAAACGAATCGTTTTTCCAGTTCGTTGGTAATCGTCTTCAGGTTATCCCGAATCGGCAGCTTCTGCGGGCATCTTGCTTCACACGCCCCGCATCCGATGCAATCGGACGGCTTTCCATGCATCTTCACCAGATTCAGGAAATAGTTCCAGATATCGCTGTCGCTCTTCATGCCGAACCGTTTCAGATTGTTGTAGACAGAGAAATAATCCGGGATAGCAATTTTCATCGGACATTCGCTGACGCAATAGCGACACGCGGTGCAGGGGATTGCCGTTTCCGCCCGAAGAATAGTGCCTGCCTTGATACAGGCCGCCTGCTCCTCTTCTGTCAGAGGAACGAAGTTCTCCATATAGGAAATATTATCCTGCACCTGTTCCATGTTGCTCATGCCGGAGAGCACCACCATGACCTTTGGAAGCGATGCGGCAAAGCGGATGGCCCAGCTTGCGTTGCTCATTTGCGCATCCATGGATTTCAGCAGCGCGTCAGCTTTCTCCGGCAGATTATGTAAGGAACCGCCTTTGACCGGCTCCATGACAATCACCGGACGGTCATATTTCTCACAAACCTGATAGCAGTCTCTGGACTGGATATTGGCGTCTGTCCAGTCACAGTAATTGATCTGAAGCTGTACATATGCAATTTCCGGATGGACAGCAAGGATTTGATCCAGCAGCCTTGCAGAACCGTGATAGGACATGCCGATTTCCTTTGCGCGACCGTTTGCTTTCTGTGCTTTCAGGTACTCAAATGCGTGAAGGCCTTCCATTTTTTCATAATTGGCGTCATTGATGGCATGCAGCCAGAGATAGTCAAAGTAGTCCACACCGAGCCGCTCCAGCATCTCGGTGACAAAGCCTTCCATCTGCTCTTCCCGGTCCAGCATCATACAGGGAATCTTATCTGTAATGGTAAAACTGTCTCGGGGATACCGCTTCACAACAGCCTCCCTGAAAGCTCTCTCGCTTTGTCCACTCCCATAAATGTAAGCAGTATCGAAATAGGTAAAGCCTTTAGACAGGAAGGCGTCCATGAGTTTTGTGGCTTCCTCCACATCAATCGATCCATCCTTTTCCGGAAGACGCATCAGTCCAAACCCGAGCTTCTTCATTTCTTTCTTCATCTTCTCATCCTCCAGCATCGTAAGCTTTGTGAAAAAAGATGATCCAGGAGGTTCGTCGTTATCGCATCCGAACTTCCCAAACCGTGTTTTTACACGTTGCCGCATACAGGATTCCCTCCGCAACATCTTCCGGTGTCTCCCAGTCAGCTGCCGCAACCCCTTCCGCTGTACGGCCAAAGCCGACTTCAAAATCAGTCTTGGTAGCGCTGGGGCAGACAGCGCAGGCTTTGATTCCACGGTGGCCAAGTTCCCGGTCGATTGCCTGCGCCAGACCGCGCTGGGCGAATTTGGTCATGGTATAAATCGTTTCATCCGCATGCCCGATATGCCCTGTCACAGAGGACACCATGATGATCCGACCCTCATTGCGTTTCAGCATATCCATCACGGCATAGCGTGAAAAGTTGAAAGTGGAACGTACATTGGTATCCATGATCCAATCGTAATCTTCTTCTGTTGAATCCACCAGGGATTTCAGGATGCCTATTCCCACATTGTTGACCAGTATATCCACTTTTCCGAACGTATCCACAGCCAACTTGACTGTATCAATCGCAGTTTGCTCTTTTCCTGCATCTCCCACCAGCCAGGACGTTCTGCCGCCCAGTGCTTCACATTCTGCGGCGACTTCCCGGAGCTTTTCTTCCCGACGTGCCATGATCACCAAATTGCAGCCTTCTTTGGCAAACGCGATCGCCGTTGCCTTCCCAATGCCTCCGCTTGCCCCGGTAATAATCGCTGTTTTTCCAGTCAGTTTACCCATCTTTTCTCCTCCTTACGCCAACGCTGTTTTTGTCCACAGTATCCTTTTGGTTTTGATCCAATATACTGCAAGCAGGAACAAAGTCATGACAATCCAGGTAACAGGAATATTGATACAGGCACCCATGAACCCATAGGCGGGGATCATCACCACTGCCGCAATAAACTTCATCAGCAGTTCAAGTCCGCTTGAAACCACTGGCGCTACCTTTTGTCCCATAGCCTGCATGGTAGTCCGTAGTACCAGCAGCACACCCAGCACCGGGAAGAAGAAAATCTGATACCGCATCGCTGTTACGGCCATGGAAACGATATCCTGACTTTGCGTGCCAGTTAACAGGCGGATCATCTGACTGCCAAACAGATAGACACTCACCGTAGATATCAATCCCCACAGTATTTCCAGGCCCATGACCTTTCGCACAGTATCCTTGATACGTTGATATTGTCTTGCTCCCCAGTTTTGCCCGACAAAAGTCGAAGATGCGTCCATAATTGTGCCGAGAGGCTGCATCAGGATACCCACGATCTTCCCTCCCGCCGCCCAGGCCGTAATCACGCTTTCATCCAGGGTATTGATCGCTCCCTGGAAAACAGCCGAACCCAGATTCACGATGGAATACATAAAAGCCATGGCGCTGCCGGTGGAGAGCAGTTCCTTCGTCATTTCCTTATCCAGCCAGAAGTCCTTTTTTTCCGGCATCATATCTCCGTAATTGCGATAGACATATATACCGGTCAGAAGGCCAGAAACTGCCTGCGCGATGACCGTTGCAAGTGCAGCTCCGCCCACGCCCATACTCATTCCTGCAACAAACAGAATGTCCAGACCGATATTCAGCAAGCATGAAAAAATCAAAAAATACAGCGGCGTACGACTATTCCCGAAAGAACGCAGGATCCCGGCAAACATGTTGTAAACGATCGTTGCCAACATTCCGGCGCAAATGATGATCATGTACCGATACGCCTGATCTTCAATGGTGGAAGGCGTATTCATAAACCGCATCAACGGATGGAGGAAAGCAAGCGCAAGCACTGTCAGAAGCAATGTCAGCGCTGTATTCAGAATCATGCTCCCGGCAATGGCCTTTTTAATTCTGCCATGATCATGTGCACCGAAAGATTGGGTGATGACCAGGGAGAATCCGCTGTTCAAGCCCCAGGCCAGATCAATGATCAGAGCATAGAGAGAGGATGTTGCACCAATTGCCGCGATTGCACTGTCACCCAGCGTGTACCCCGCCACCATGGTATCAACAACGCTGTAAACCTGTTGAAAGATATTTCCGATCAGAAGCGGGACAGCAAAGATGAGTATCTTGCGGATGGCATTTCCCTTTGTCATATCCAGAATTCGTTTCGGCTGCGGCACTTTTTCCACCCCTGTTCTGTTCCTTACGCCATAATTCGGGATAAAACTTTCTTCAGAAACCGGACGATTTCCCCACCTGTATGCTCAACGTATGAATTCGGATTCCGCAGTTCAGGAGTTCCTGTATCCTCAGCAAGCATCGCAGAGATGTTGTAGGATGGAATAATGTACTGTACGTTCATGGTTCAAAGCCTCCTCAGTCAGTTTACATATACATTATATAAATCTCTTCCCCACAGATATAGCATTTTTGTTCGCTTTTTAATATAATCATCATGTAAACTGAAAGGAGTGCAGCCATGAGTAAAAAGATTCCTGACCCGGAAAAGCAGCTGGCCTATCTGGCGTATGTGAACCGGGAAAATGATTTCCAGCATCATGGTTATGCGGAAGAGATGAAGCAGTATCGCTTGATGCAGTCGGGCCATCCCGATGCCATCGAAGAAAGTCAGCGGATGATGCGCCGAAATCTGACCGTGGGCTTGTCTCCGGATCCGGTTCGAAATGCGCAGTACCTTTTTCTGGCTAACATTACAATTGCTACCCGTTTTGCAATTGAAGGCGGGCTGAACTCTGAAACAGCCTATAACGCCAGCGATATGTATATCCGCAAAATGGATGTTTGCCGAAGCGTGGACGAAGTGATGGATCTTCATAGGGAGATGTATTCCTGGTTCACAAATAAAATGGCGGGACTGAAGAAAGAAAAAGTCTTCTCGAGACCCGTCGTACAATGCATGAGCTATATTGATTCTCATCTGCACACCGTTTTGCGGGTTCCTGATCTAGCGGGTATCGTCTCATTGAGCCCCGCCTATCTTTCCACCGTCTTTAAAAAAGAGACAGGAGTATCCGTCTCTGAATATATCATGAGCAGAAGAATTGAAACAGCCTGTAACATGCTCCGATACTCAAATTACTCCGCGTCCCAGATCAGCGAGATCCTTGCTTTCTGCTCGCAAAGTCATTTTATCCGCTGCTTCAAAGCTCATCTAGGAATGACACCCTTTGAATACAGACAGAAAAGCTTTAACGAGAATCTTGCTGCGGCACGAAAGCCAGGAGATCCTGTCAAATAGACGGTATAAGAATAAAGATGCTAAGCGGAGACCTGGAAATCGGTTTGAACAATATTCCTATTTTGATTTTTCAAAGACTGATCTTCATATTCGATGATTAATATGTATTGCGGATGATCCGCACCTGACGCGGATACTTTGTATTCATGGCTGTTACCCCTTCTGCCTGCCAGTTGCAGGTACTGGGATACAGCCACACGGTCGTGGAGAAGTCAAGGGCAGACGCGGAAAGTTATCTGTTTTGTAAGGAAATAGAAAAAAGCGGGGTCTTGCCCCGCTCAGACAACCTGCAAATCAGGATGCTATAGTTGACCGATCACTTCTGCAATATCAGCCGCTATGCCAATAGATCGATCTTTGATCTCATCAGGGATCCAGACATCATCCAGGCCGATACAAGCATAGGTTACCTGCTCATCGTTCATCGCCATTTTCAGAAAAGGAATCTTTATGATGCCGGGCGTGTTCATGCCGACTCCCAGCTCCAGAAGCAACAGCTTCTTCCCCCGGATCTTCTCTGTGAATTCATCATACCGTTTTGCTGCTTCATACCAGCCTGCATCCTCCACAAACTTATCATCCGCCCGCAGGTTGGTTGTCATCAGGCGTCCGCAGTTGGGACAGTGTGGAATCAGTTCCGTCGGAATCCGCATATCCTTCTGTTTCTCCACCATCTCCCGGATCTGGGCTTCATTATCCCAGGTCTTTGGGCAGCATGGCTTTGTGCACTGGAGAAGTCCATAGTCCCCCTGGGTGTAAAACAGCCGTTTCTTGTCAAATCCTGCCCGCTGGAACTGGTGATCCACATTGGTGGTCAGCACAAAGTAATCCTTCTCCTTCACGACGGACAGAAGCTGCCGGTACACAGGCTTCGACGCATCAATATAGCGATTGTACCAGATGTGCCTGGACCACCAGGCCCAGCGCTCCTCTTCCGTCGGAAATGGAAAGAATCCGCCGGTGTACATATCCGTGATCCCGTATTTCTTTTCGAAATCTCCGAACAGCTTATGGAACCGCTCTCCGGAATATGTCAATCCGGCGGCAGTGGAAAGTCCTGCTCCCGCTCCGATCAGGATCGCATCCGTTGTTTGGATCGTTTCCTGCAGTTTCCTGATTTCAGTTTCAAATGCCATGTTATCCCTTCGTTCTCTTGTCATGCCCGAACAATGGCTCCCGCCGGGCAAACTTCCGTGCAACGTCCGCAGTGCAGGCAGTTATTCTGATTGATGATTGCTTTTCCGTTTTCTTTTTTGATGCATCTTTGCGGGCAGACCGATATGCAGCGTCCGCAGCCGATGCAGGTCTCCTGCCGGATGAAATACCCTTCTTTGCGATCTTTCGCGCCGCCAAATGAGAAAGATGCACGCTCAATCGGCTTCTTCGATAAATCGAACCATTCTCCGGTACCCTCATAGATCTGAAACACCGTCAACGCCTGCATCGACTCCGGACTGGGATAGATTTCGTTCATATAGGGATTCTTCCTGAACAGCTCCGGAATTCTTTCCGGTCCGAGTTCCCGTACCTTTCCCCGCACCGATACTGCTACGGAATGCATGGTATCGTTCCCTTTGACAGCAGTGAATGCCAGGAATCCCCGTTTAATCAGGCGGTCATAAAAACGCTTTCCCCTGGCCGTGAGAAAATACAGGCTGTTCTCATCACTGTCCATCATGTCGATCGCGGCAGTGACCGGCAGACCTTCATCATCAACAGTCGCTACGATGGTTGTGTGAATCTCCCGGACGATATAGGAAAGATAATCCATGGATTAAGCCTCCTTTGCCAGCAGATCCTGCAACCCTTCATGCAGATCGGCAACCGTATACTGTTTCATCTGATCTTCCATCGCTTTCTGGATCGAATCCAGCTTGCCTTCCAGCAGTCCATGGATATTCCTGCCCACAGGGCATGCCGGGTTCGGATTCTCATGGAAATGAAACAGCTGATTTTCCTCAATCGGATCGATGGCCTGGTACACATCCAGGAAAGTGATTTTCTTCAGCGGTTTCGCCAGCTCACATCCGCCGGTTCCACGGGGAACTGTAATCATCCCGGCGTCCTTCAGGTTCCCCAGCAGCCTGCGGACAATCACTGGATTTGTTCCGATGCTTCCCGCCAGGAAATCACTGGTCACCTTATAATCTTTTGAAAACAGATCAATCGCCGTCAGTATGTGCAGGGCTACGGTAAACCGGCTTGAAATCTGCATAGTGCACCTCCGGAAAATCAGAATAAGGGCAGCTGTTACACTGCCCTTGTAACTGTCATGATTCTATCATTTCGTCATCGGTACTGCAACAGTTTCGCCTTCCGCAGTTTTGAACTCACCGGTCGCGGTATCCATGGTCAGCGGATCTGCATGGCCGGTGATTGCCGCAGCGTTTACAGCGTCATACCAGAAGATGGTATCAGTGTCCGCAACGGTCATACCGATCAAAGCACTGGCAGGCGCATCATACCGATAACCTTCCGTTCCATTGAAAGCGCCTTCCTGAATGGCCGTGATTTCTTCAGCAGTATAAGGCGCGTATTCAGGATTCATGGGGTTCACAATCCCCTCCAGCTCATAATATGCAGCAGTGTAATAAATGGTTCCAACGTTCCCGTTGTTCAATGGCATCGCACCGTAAGCCCACATCATCGGTACAGCAACCGTTTCACCTTCAGCAGTTTTGAACTCACCGGTGGTTGTATCCATGGTCAGAGGATCTGCATGGCCAGTGATTGCCGCAGCGTTAGCGGCGTCATACCAGAAGATGGTATCAGTATCCGCAACGGTCATGCCGATCAAAGCAACGGCAGGAACATCAAAGCGATATCCATCTGCTTCTTCCACCGCTCCATCCTTAATCGCTGCGATTTCTTCAGCGGTATAAGGTGCATATTCAGGATTTGTGGGATTCACGATCCCCTCCAGCTCATAGTAAGCAGCAGTGTAGTAAATGGTTCCAACGTTACCGTTGTTCAGCGGCATCGCACCGTAAGCCCAGTTCTTCATTTCATTTTCCTCCCCAATAGCAGTCAGCACAGTCAGCATCATCATAACAGTCATTGCAACAGCAATCAGTTTCTTCATTTTCATTTGCCTCCTCATTCATTCTTATCGATCATCAGAATTTCCCATTCTTATTCTGCCAGGTATCTTCAGCCGCCAGCGTTTCCATCACGTCCCAGTGCTCCGCAATCTTGCCGTCCTCAACACGGAACAGGTCATAATAGGTAGTGGGAACGCCGCCGAATGTGCCCTCGCTGACAGCCAGACCATAATTGCCATCCGCCAGCACATAATGTGTCTTCGTGTAAATCATCTGGATGCCCTGCTCCGCAAGCGCAGCCAGCGCCGCACCTAGACCGGAAAGTCCATCCGCGATACCGGTGTTGTGCTGGATATAGCTGTCGCCGTCAAAATAGCTGGTCAGCTTGTCAGGATTCTCCCCGCGCAGCACGTCTCCCACAAAGGAAGCCACAACCTTGCGCGTTTCTTCTTTGTCGACATCCTTCTTTTCCATCGTCCCGTCAATCTGAGTGTGACCGGAAGGATTCGGATCAGCTTTGGCTGCCAGGTTGTCCCAGTGCTCCGCGATCTTGCCGTCTGCATCAAAGCGGAAGATGTCGAAAGCCACCTGCTCACCCATACCGGCAAAGTTGTAAACCGTCTGGAGGAACACTTTGTCTCCGTCTTCAAAAGCCCGGATGTTGTTTACCGTGGTCTTTACCGGCGCGGAGCCAAGATAAGCCACACTGCCGGCAAAAGCGTCAGCGCCTGTTCCATAAGCCAAGTTATGCTGGATATAACCGGGGGCCAGCAGTTCTTTCGCTTTCTCCGTGTCTCCGGTGGCAAATGTGTTGATGAGGGACAGTGCTTTTTCGATCTTATTCATGATCATTTCCTCCTGCGGGATGTTTTTCGTGTCTTGATGTAACCTTTACAGTTTCATCTGACGAGAGGATCATATCACAGCTTTGTTGTAATGTCAATAGTTACATCTAAAATAGTTTTTAGGCTTGCAGGCGTTGAAATATATAGCGTTTCCGCAGTTTTAGATGAAAGCAGATTAAAATTTTCTCCCGTTCGATCAGTGTTTTCTTTCCAGTCGTTTTTCAACAGTAATGCCAAAAATAAATAGTAAAGCCATTTTACACATTGAATAGTGGGCAGGAAAAGAACCTCCCATTGCCGTATTTATAACCTTCGGCTTAACTGCCGAAGCCAAAGTCATCATAT
>CAZMFY010000074.1:0-9892 GCA_964565635.1 uncultured Oscillospiraceae bacterium | reverse complement strand
CATTCAACTCTGCCACGGATGTGCTCCCGAAATAACTCCTGCGCCATTTGGTGTACGTGATGTTTATCTTTCAACAAAAGACTTTATTGGTGCTTTTGCTGGAGATGATCCTTCCGAAATGAAATCATTATCAAATCAAGCATTTTGCTTAGCATTAAAAAATCAGATGCTTAAAGGTGTAGAATATGGGCAGGCGCTTGCAAATGTAATTCATAATGATTATATCAATTATTGTAAATATATTAAGGAAACATTTAGAATTTCTTGTTTTACTACATCCCCGTTTTCTCAGCTTATGTGGGCTGCATATGCCGATTGTCATCGTGGTTTTTGCCTTGAGTATACGATTTTACCTGGTGAGGCACAATATCAAGATGTGTATCTAAATCTCTATCCAATGATATATTGCAAAACACGGCCCAATATAACAGAGCGGCTTGTCAGATTACAAGATGAAAAGCCAACAGATGAACACTTATGGGATCTGTTTTGTCATGGTGTATTACGAAAGAGCTTTGACTGGGCATATCAAAACGAAGGGCGGCTGCTCTTTCCATACAGCACAACCAAAAAGGAGGATTACAATAGAAAGTTTTTCCCAATTACAAAGGTTTATTTAGGAAATAAAATGGATGCAAAAAAACGTAAAGAAATTATTGATATATGCCATAGAAAAAACATTCCATATGTAGGGGTTACAAGAAATCCAAGTTACTATGAAATGGAAGAGTGTCAAGTTTTATGCGAGAAATGTGATCGCTTTAGGCAAGCGGATGCATAGCAATGAGCGACGGGGATTCAGAACAATTGGTTCCAACTGATGCTGATATCTGTAAAAACCTATCTTTGCAAGGTGATAATAGTAATCTTCTGTCAGATAAAAGGATTATTTATTTCCTAACCAGATGAATGGCGAAACCGTTGATCTCATCCTCTAGATAAACGGATTGAAGATATCCCTTATTGTTTCTCCGCTCCGTGCCGGGCTTTATTTTGCATCCTTTCTCCTGGAGACGGAAGACTGCTCTTTCGACGGAATTTGTATAGAATCCAAGATGACCGTTCCTGCCATGGAACGGTTTTTTCATAAGCTCCAGGCGGCCGTCCACAAAGATGGAGCTGTTGCCGTCCTTTCTTTCCAGAGCCATGAAATCCGTAAAGAAATCCGCGCAGGCGGAGGCGTTTTCCGGCGTTTCGCAGTTCAGACCCACATGGGCGAATTCCAGGCCCAGCATCTGACGGATGGCCTGGCGGCAGAGATCGGAGACGCCCTGCCAATCCTCTTCCTCAATCATTTTAGCCCGGGCGACGAAACCGCCGGCGCAGGCGAAGACATGCTCATTTGAAAGGTAATCGCTCAGGTTGGACATGAGGATCCCTCCTGCGGGAAGAAACTTCAGGCCGGGAAAGGGGGCAGACAGGAAATTGACAGCGGAGAGACCGCCCAGTGGTTCCACCGGGAAGAGCTTCAGCACATGAAGGCCCTTGGCGACGGCCTGCTGGATTTCGGAGGGGTTGGAGACCCCGGGAATGATCGGGACGCCGTGATCCAGACACCAGGAGACCGTGGCATCATCATAACCCGGAGAAACGATAAACATGGCGCCGGCCTTGACCGCCTGATCCGCCTGGGCGGCGGAGAGGACCGTGCCGGCCCCCACCAGTACATTCTGGCAGGATTCCCGGATGGCACGGATACAGTCCGAGGCCTGCGCCGTGCGGTAGGTGACCTCGATCAGGGGAATGCCGCCCTTTTCCAGGGCCAGGGCCAGCCCGACGGCCTTCGAACTGTCATTAAGCGCCACAACGGGGACAAAGCCGATATTGCCGATTCTTTCCATCATATCCATTACGGTAGATCTCCCTTCAAAAACGCTCAGCCCTTCATGCCGGACATGGCCACCGCCCGGACGACGCCCTTCTGGAAGACAGCGAACATCAGCGCCATGGGAAGAATGCTCATGACGGCGACGGCCATGATCAGATTGTATTCCGTATAGTACATACTGGTAAACGCCTGGATCCCGTTGGTAATGACCTTCATGTGAGGCTTGTTGGTGATCACCATTGGCCAGTAGAACTCATTCCAGCTCCAGAGGAACTTGATGATCGCCTGGGTTGCGATAAAGGCTTTTACATTGGGAAGGATAATGGAGAAAAAGAGTCTGAACTCGCCGCAGCCATCGATCCGGGCGGCGTCGATCAGCGCGCCGGGGATGGTATCGATGCCCTGGCGCATCAGAAAGACGCCGAAGGCGCTAACGAGCAGGGGAATGACGATTCCCGTATATGTATCCATAAGCCCAAAGCTGACCACCCATTTATACAGGGGAACCACAATGGACTGAAAAGGCACGATCAGAAAGCTCAGGATCAGGAAGAACATGACTTCCTTGCCAAAGAATTTAAACTTGGAAAAGCCGTATCCGGCCATGGCTGTGACCAGAATACTGAAAGCGCAGGAAACGCCGGAAACAATCAGGGAATTCAGGATAAAGCGGAAGACCGGCTGACGATTCAGCGCCTCCCGGTAATTATCCAGATTGAGGCTGTCCGGGAAGATGCTGGGAGGGATTCGAAGGATCTCTTCCGCGGATTTGAAAGAGGTCAGCAGCATCCACAGAAGGGGGAACAGGAAAACGAAAATCAGCAGGACGGCCAGCACGGTCATCGCGATCTCTGCTTTGCGCACTCTCTTCTTTTTCTTCATATTCTTTTCGTTTTTCACGGATGCGGCCTCCTTTCCTTAATATTCCACTTCCCGGCGGACGAAGATCCACTGGACTACGCTGATCAGCATCAGGGATACGAACAGGAATACCGCGATCACCGAGGCCTCGCCGTACTTATTGAATTTAAAGGCCGTTTCATACAGATGAATCAACAGGGTACGGCTGGTGTTCACCGGGCCGCCGCTGGTGGTGATATACACCTGCTCGAAAGTTTTCACGGAGAAGATGATTTCCGTAATGCTGACGAGGACGAGCTGGGAATTGAGCAGGGGAATGGTAATGCTGAAGAACTGTCTGGCGGCCGACGCGCCGTCGATGGTGGCGGCCTCATAATAATCCCTGGGAATGGACTGCAGGCCGGCCAGGAGAATGGTTGCACTGAAACCGATGCGGATCCAGATGGTGATGACGGAAAGAGTGGGAATGACCTGCTCCTTGGAGGCCAGGAATTTCTGCTTCGGGACGCCCAGGTTGGACAGCAGCTGATTGACGATGCCGTAGGAAGGATCGAAGATCCAGGAAAAGATCAGGGACGCGGCGATCAGGGAAACGGTCATGGGCAGCAGGCTGGAAACCTGCAGGAGGCCTCTGAGCTGGCGGGAGGGCATTCTGTCCATGAGCACCGCGGTCAGCAGGGCCAGCACGACGGTTACGGGCGCCGCGATGACGGTCATTTTTAAGGTATTGAGGGCGCTTTTCCAGAAAAGCTTGTCGCTGAAAACCTTTTCATAGTTTTTCAGGCCGGCAAAGATTTCCACGCCTTTTTTCGTCGCAAACAGAGACTGGCCGATGGTTTCCAGAAAGGGCCAGGTATAGATCACCAGAAAATACAGCACCGCGGGCAGGACGAACAGAAAACCGGCCCACGCGGTCTGCTTATGATAATTACCGAACAGCTTTTTCCGCAGCATCGCTTTGATAAGACCTCCTGTTCATGCCTGCCTTTATGGCAGCGGGTTTGATTCGAAAAGGGACATCCGCGATCCGCGGCCGCGGAAACCGATGGACCAGATGGACCCGCGGGCCGGGCGGTCTTCGGAGAAAAAACGATAGGCAGCCGGCGGGATCCGGACCATGACCCCGGGGACAAGGGGGCTGTCCCCGGGGAATGGAGCCTTGCGCCTGCGCAAAGCCTGAGGATTATTCCTCCTTCGCTTCCGCCAGAATTTCGTCGATCTGCTCGGCGGCTTCGTTCAGAGCGCTTTCCGCGTCAGACTCGCCGTAGAGCACGTTCAGGATGGCGTTGCCGAAGGCGGTGGTGACTTCCGTCATTTCCTCGATGTAATAATCGTAAGCGGGAGTATAGTCGCGCTCCAGCATGGCGGTGATGGAACCGTAATCCGGACGGTTCTTCACATAATCCGTGTCATAATTGACCGCGAGAATCGGCAGATATCCGGCGCTCATGTTCATGGCCAGATCCACCGCGGGATCCGCGTACAGATATTCGAGGAACTTCCAGGCCACTTCCTTGTTCGGGCTGTCCTTGCAGACCATGTTGGCCCAGGGGAACAGGTTGCCCGCGCCCACGGGGGTATTGCCTTCCGTGACGGGGGCCGCGCAGACCGTGAAATTGATATCCGGCGCGTTATTCTGCAGATAACCCACGACCCAGGATTCGCGCATGATCATGGCCGCGCGGCCCTGGCCGAAGACCGTTTCCGGCACGCCGATTTCCAGATTCGTAATGCCGTCATCCAGGAAGCCCTTCAGATAGTTCATGGCGGCGACAACCTTTTCGCTGTTGACAATGCCGTCGGCGGTCAGGGTTTCCGGATCGAACAGCCGGGCTCCGAAGGCGTGGAAGAAGGTCAGATTCTTATCCGCGATGCCCTGGCCCTCGCCGCTGTAACGGATGGCGAAACCCGCCTGAACAAGATTTCCGTCCGCGTCATATTTGGTGAGCTTTTTGGCGTATTCCTTCAGCTCGTCCATGGTCTTCGGCGGATTTTCGGGATCAAGGCCGGCTTCCTTGAACATATCGATATTGATATACAGCTGCTGGAAGTTTCCGGCTTCCTGGGGAATGCCGTAGCGGACGCCTTCAAAGATGCCGATATCCTTCAGATAGCTCACCACGTTCTCATCGATCCAGGCGGCAAAGGCTTCCGGCATGGGATCCGCGAATCCGTGATAGGTCTGGGGCTGGCCCTGGAAGATATCACAGACATAGGATTCGGAGGAAAGGGCTGTCTGGAATTTTGCTTCATATCCCGAATAGGAAACGGGCAGGATCTCAACCCCGCTGCACAGATCGGGATATTCTTCCGCGAACCGCTTTCCGGCTTCTTCGATATAAGCGTTATATTCCACCTTATCTTCCCAGGTCGTCATATAAACCAGCTTGACCGGTTCTGCCTTCGCGACTGTCATCAGCGGAAGGGCTCCCATCACCAGAGCCACAACGAGTAATGCCGACAATAGCTTTTTCATGATGATCCTCCATTTCTTCAATGATATTTATTCCCGGAGATTCATGCCATTCCGCCCGGCCCGGGCGCCGCAGTTTTTATCCTGCAATCCCCTGCCTGGCCAGGACGGGAAGGCATATACATCCCATCAGGTGCGCTGAATCGTATAGGGCTTTTCAAATTCCGGATTTTCCCTGGGATAATCCTCTCTGTAATGACTGCCGCGGCTCTCCCGGCGCCATCGGACCGCTTCCAGCATCAATTGGGAGGTGAGCAGCATGTTGCGCATTTCATAGGGGGCCCAGACGCTCATTCCGCTGAAATCCGCGGAGGGCGCTTCCTCGGCGATCTGGTTCAGAACCTCCTCCAGCCGCCGGCATTTTTCCTCCGAGCGGACGACCAGGAGATTGTTCAGCATGGCCGACCGCAGGTTTTCTATCAGATCGCCCGCGGGCTTTCCCGATCCGCCCCAGCCCAGAGGTTCCGGCATTTCCGGGTTGGGAGAGAACCCGGCGTCCGTTTCCGCGGCGGCCTCCTGACCGGCGATTTTGCCGAAGACCGTGCAGGTGACCAGCATATTGCCGCCGAGTCGGTCCGCACCGTGGGGTCCGGCGGAGGCTTCGCCGGCGGCATACAGCCCGGGGACGGAAGTTTTCGCCCTTGGATCGATCTTCAGGCCGCCGTTGATGGCATGGGCGAAGCAGGCGATTTCCATAGGGGATTCCTCCGGCCGGATGCCCCGGCTCAGGAACCAGGCGTTGGTGAGACGCCACATATCCTCAAAGAGCTGAAGCTTGCCGGCCTGCCGGTTTTTCAGGGCGGAGACTGCATCCATCATGACGCCGCCATGGTCACAGCCCCGGCCTTCCGCGATGGCCCGCTGCATCCAGATCTCGATATTCCTGGAGGGGGATTCCATGCTGAAGGGATAATGGGTTGACTTCAGATCCATGGCTTCCGTCAGCGTGATCCCGTCCGGGAAGACCTCCGGAAACACGGGGTTGCCGAAACGGTCGGTGACCTTCGGGTGCACGGACCAGATCCAGGAATTAAGGATGGATTTGCCTGGGGGAAGGACGCCCATGCCCACCTGCATGAATTCCAGATTCTGCAGCTTTGCGCCGGCGAGATAGCCCAGAGCATAGGAGTCACCGGTCATTTCCGCAGGATTGAGGGAAAAGCGGAAGAGCCGGCCGGCGCCGCCGGAGGCCAGCACCACGGCCTTCGCCGAGATCAGGAGCTCCCGGCCTGTGCGATCCAGGGCGGCGGCCCCGACGCACCGGCCTCCCCGCAGGAGGAGATCCGTGATCATCACATCCTCCATGATCCGGACGGATTCCTTCAGATGCTGCCGCAGGGCCCGAATGATGCCCGTGCCGTGGCCCCGGAGATTGTAATTCCGGGGAAGAGAGCCGAAGCAGCCCTGAGAGACCAGATATCTTCCGTCCGCCTCCCTTTCGAAGGAGACGCCGAAGCCTTCCAGTTCCTGGACGGTGTCGAGGGCCCCATCCACCAGAGTGCGGACCACTGCCGGATCGCACATGCCGTGGCCGGCCCGCATGATATCCTCAAAATGCCGATCGGGGGAATCCTCCGGGCATCGGTATCCGTCCGCGACCCCGAAACCGGAGGCCTCGGTGACGGTATACGCAGAGGCGCCGGAGCTTCCGATCTTCCCCTTGACGGCGAGGATCACGCTGGCCCCCGCGGCGGAGGCCGATTCCGCGGCCCGCATGCCGCAGACGCCGGCGCCCACCACCAGGACATCGCAGGATAACCGTTCTTTCATGGAGCCACCTACCTTTGAACTCTTCCGGAGGCGTTGCCGCGCATCAGGGAGAGCACGTCCTCCTTGGCGGACAGATTGAAATCTCCTTCAATGGTCTGCTTCAGACAGGAAGCCGCCACGGCGAAATCCAGGGCTTCCTGCTTTTCCATGCCGCTGCACAGGCCGTAGATCAGTCCGCCGGAGAAGGAATCGCCTCCGCCGATGCGGTCTACCAGATCCACCGTATAATGCGGGCCGTCATAGCAGCGCTCGCCGTCATGCAGGATGGCGGACCAGCCGTTCCGGCTGGCGGAGAGACTTTCCCGCAGGGTAATGGCCTGCATCTTCAGGCCGTAACGGTGAACCATTTTGGAAGCCACCAGGCTGTAGGAACGCTGATCCACGCTGCCGTTTTCAAAATCCGTGCCGTCCGCGTGAATGCCGAACACGGCCTCGCAGTCCTCTTCGTTTCCGATGCCCACGTCCACATATTCCATCAGCTGCTCCATGGTGCGGCGGGCGGTTTCCCGGTCCCAGAGCTTGGAACGGAAGTTATAATCGACGCTGACCGTGAGCCCCGCTTCTCTGGCCAGCTTCAGCCCCCGAAGCAGCTCCCGTGTGACGCTTTCCCCCATGGCGGGGGCGGTGCCGGTAAAATGGAACCAGTCCTTATCCCGAAGGATCGTTTCCCAGTCGAAGGTTCCCTCCGTGATTTCCGAGAAAGAGGAATGATCCCTGTCATAGATCACCCGGGAGGGCCGCTGGGAGCATCCGGTTTCCGTATAGAGGATGGCCAGCCGATTTCCGCCCCGGGAGATATACCGGGTATCCAGCCCGTAGCGGCGCAGATAATTGACGCAGGCCTGGCCGATTTCATGGGCGGGGACCCGGCTGACCACATAGGCATCCATGCCGTAATTGACGCAGGAGACACCCACGTTGGCTTCGCCGCCGGTAAAGCGGACCTGATAATCATCCGCCTGCACAAGCTTTTCATATCGGGGAGGGCTGAGCCGTTCCAGCAGATCGCCAAAGAGTACAATGCTTTTTCTCATGGAACACCCTCTCCCTCCGTCATACTCCGGACAGCACGGACTGGGCCACGATGGTCTCCAGCACGCGCATGGTTTTCAGCACATCGGAGAAGGGAGAACTGGTCATGGATTTCCCGGCGAGGATGGAATTTATGAATTCCTCGGATTTCAGCTTGAATCCGCCGTATTCATAGAACTCGTTTCCGCCGGCCACTTCCCTGCAGTCGTATTCCTCTCCGTCATAATTGCCGTTCTCATAGAAGAAGGCCTTGTTTTCCAGCTCAACGTCCGCGTAGGCTCCGGGGCAGTGGATTTCCGCCCGGAAGACCCGCCGGCCGCTGGCCCAGCTGTTGATGATGACGCCGGTGGCTCCGTTATCAAACTGCAGGGTGGACTGCACCCAGTTGATATCCGGCGTGCCCAGGCGCTTGAACACGGATTTCACGTCCACCACCTCTCCGCCGCAGATATGCCGGATGGTATCCACGGAATGGGAGCAGTCGTCATGAAGATGATCCGAGGCCAGGGACAGGGGACTGATGTCATACTTATAGAATTCCACCACTGCGTGATTCACCGGCCCGTGGGCCCGGCATTTTTCCAGCATGGCGTTGAGGATCGGGCTGGAGCGGCGCTGATGGCCTACCTGGGTGATGACCCCGTTTTCCTCCGCCAGCCGGGCCAGGGTTTCCGCCTGATGAAGGCTGAGCCCCAGGGGCTTTTCGGTAAAGACGTGGATGCCCCGGCGAAGGCAGTCGGACACGATATCATACATATACTGGGGCGGCATGACCACGTAGACCCCGTCCGGCTTCAGATCCTCCAGCATCTTCCGGTAATCGCTGTACCGATTCGGAATCTGATATCGGTCGGCGGTTTCCGTCAGGCGGGCCGGATTCAGATCGCAGATTCCGACCATTTCGGCCTGGGGCAGGGAAGCCAGGGAAGGATAATGCACCTTGTTGGCCATCATACCGGCGCCGATCATGGCAATTCGCACCTTGTTCATTCCTTCGCACCTCCGTTCACAAACACCAGACCCATGATGCTCTCCGCGTTTTCGATGGCGTCGATTTCCGCCTCCGCCCGGTCCAGATGGATCCGGTGGGTGGTGAGGCAGTCCACATTTACGGTCCCGTAACGGATCAGATCCATGCAGACCTCCAGATTTGTGCGGGTGGTCCACTGCATGAATACCGGGGGATAATCCCGGCCCAGCTCCCAGGCGGCATCGTGATAGCCGGGACCTGTGCGGGCGGCGATGCGGATATCCAGGTTGGCGGGGATCCATTTCACGTTCATCTCGGAACCGCCCACCACCACGACCCGGCCCATGAGATGGCCGTCCGGGGTGCATTTCATGCACGCCAGAGTCTGATCCCAGGTTTCCCCGGCCTGTCCCGGGAAGGCGAAGACGGACTGATCCAGCCCTCTGCCCTCGGTAAAGGCCTTCGTGACGGCTACGGGATCGCAGGATTTCATATTGATCGCTTCCGCGATGCCCCACTGCTTCGCGATTTCCACCTGGCAGTCGTTTCGGGCCCAGCCGATGACCCGGCAGCCGGAGGCCTGCAGCAGCTGCGCCGTCAGCTGGCCCACCAGGCTCATGCCTACCACCGCGGCCTTTTCTCCGATTTCCGGCGCACCCCGTCGGACCGCCTGGAGGGCTGTGGCCAGCAGCATGGCGTAGCTGCCCTGCTCGTCGGTGACTTCGGCCGGAAGCTTTACGCACAGATTCTGGGGCACCACCGCCCAGTCGGAATGCAGGGCCAGGCCGTAGCCGATGGCCGCTACCCGGTCTCCGGGGGCGAACTGGGTGACCCCTTCCCCTACGGCATCAACAATGCCGGCGCTGGAATAACCGAAACGCCTGCGCTCCCCGGTATCCTCCGCGCCGCGGCGGGAGAACAGCTTTTTCCAGCCGCCCAGCTCCGTGCCGGGGCTCAC
>CAZMFY010000073.1:0-9947 GCA_964565635.1 uncultured Oscillospiraceae bacterium | reverse complement strand
ACGATGGTCACCATGGGATAGATCGTTGTGATGGTCAGAATAATGCCCAGCACCAGCAAAATCGCGTTCTGCGGCTTGGTAATGTAGGTGCGGAACCTGTTCCACGTTTTACGGAAATCGCTGGCCCTGGGGGCCGCCGCGGTGGTCATTGCACCTCCCCCTTCCTTTCATCGTTCTTTTGCGAATTGGAAAAGGGCGGCGTGCCGGTGACTTCCCGCCGCGCCGCCCGCTTGAAGGGTAACTATATTCGGTTTTCAGCAGCTTACTTGCCGGCTACGATACCGTCGATCCAGTCACTCATGGCGCCGGAGACGGAGGCGCAGTAGGCGGGTTCTTCCACAACCAGCTTGCCTTCGTTCAGCCACCAGTCGTAGCCCCGGTCATTCATGCACGGATACAGCAGGTTGTCGGTGGGATTGCCGTCGGCATCCTTCTCATAGCCATCCTTGCTGTGGTCGATCATGCAGGCCGGAACCGGCGCGTAACCGCCCATGTCCTTGCCCCAGGCATAGAAGCCGTCCTGGGTGGTAGTCATGAAAGCGATCAGCGCGCAGCTGGTCCAAGGCAGCGGGCTGGTCTTGGTCAGCATCAGATAGTGCTTGTAGGCGTATCCGCCGATGCCCACATAGCCGTCCTGATAAGCCGCCACTGTGATATTGTTCCGGGAGGATTCCGGAGTCTCTTCCACGGAGCGCAGCTTGGAATAAACCAGCAGACCGGCCTGATCCTTGGCGGAGGTGGTCACCAGTGTGTTGCAGATGGGGCCGTCATCGGTCTGTTCGTTGTACTTCTCGCACCACAGATAAACCCAGGCCAGGCCGTACTGTACGTTATCGCCCGTCAGGCCCAGATCTGCCGCGTCCTGCTTCATGTCCTCGATCAGAGCATCGTCTTCCTCATTCTTGCCGTCCCA
This sequence comes from uncultured Oscillospiraceae bacterium, assembly GCA_964565635.1. Lineage (GTDB taxonomy): Bacteria > Bacillota > Clostridia > Christensenellales > Aristaeellaceae > Aristaeella. Next base: position 9,034 of record CAZMFY010000073.1, on the reverse strand, counting down.
GGCTTCATAGGCTTCCTTGGCGATGGTGGCATACTTATCGTTGGTCATCATGTACAGGAAGTTCTTGCCTACGGGCTCGGAATTCACGCCCATGAACAGGGGGGCTTCGCCTTCCCGGACGAAATCCCACATGTTGTTGAAGGTCTTCTCACCCAGGTTGTTAAACATGAAAACCTTGTTCAGGGTCTGCAGGGCCAGGGGATACTCATTGTTTTCCTTGGCCACGCCTTCGGCTTCCGTCCAGTCCTTGGGCACGAAGTTCAGCAGGATGCCGGTATCCAGCATCTTGCTCTGGATCTGGTTACCGTCCTGAATCAGCGTCATGCTCATCACATGATTGGCGCCGTTCACATCCTCGGTCAGCTGATCGAAGATCTTGTTTTCCTTGGGCTGCTGCCAACCGCCATCATAGTCCAGCGTATAGTTGGGATCGATCTTTTGCAGCGCTTCCACAAACAGCGGGAGCACGCTCTTGCCGCGGCTGGAGTTGCCCACCGCGTCAAAACGCTTTCCGTTGGATTCCTCAATCGCCTTCTTGAAGAGCTCTTCCAAAGTCATCGTCTGCGCCTGCGCGATGACTTCCTCCACCGTCTCGGCGGATGCAAAGGAACACATACCCAACAGCATGGCTACAGCCAAAACCAATGAAATAAGTTTTTTCATATAAGGTTCCCCCTTTTTCAATTTGCCGGATTTTTGTTATCTCCGGTCGCATCGCACGTATTTTATCACATGTCTTTCAGAAAAACAACTCTTTTTTAATTTCCCTTCTTCGTTCTTTGCGTCGTTTTTTTTCAGGAGCAACGGCAAATGTAGTTATTTGCATATTTGAGACCCGCTCTCCCCGTGGGCAGCAACGATATGCGGATCTGGCTGCCGGTCCGAAGGGGATACCGCCTCCCAAAACGTCGAAACGGGGCTGCGCTGCGCAGCCCCGCGTTCCTTCATCCTTATGTGCCCGGTCTTTTTCCCGTCTCTCCGTCCTGGCAGCGGTAATAGACCGTGTCCGGCTCCAGCGCCACGCCGTCCTTGGCGAACAGCTCGTCCACCGTCAGCAGCATGTAGCCCTGTTCCTCCAGATAGCGCACCATCTGCCGCGTACTCTCCGGGGTATTGTCCTTGATATCGTGACAGAGAATGACGTCCCCGTCCTGAATGGCCTTCTTCACCTTGCTCATCACCTTGGCGGTGCTCCGCCCCCGCCAGTCATAGGTGTCCAGGCTCCACTGGATATAGCTCCAGCCCACCTTCGCCTTGATCATCGCGGGATACCGGCCCCCGGGCACCCGGTCGTACCGTACCGGGATGCCGATCGCCTTGATCATGGCTGTATTCACCCGCTCCGGCATCCGCCGCAGAGCGGCCGCCGAGGATTTGGTCACATTTCCGTGGTGCCAGTTGTGGGACGCCACCGCGTGCCCTTCGTCGTTTTCCCGCTGCACCAGGAACTGATAGTCGGCAATCCGGTTGCCGATGACGAAGAAGGTTGCGGTGGCGCCTGTTTCCATCAGGGCGTTGAGCACCTTCGGGGTATTGGTGCCGCTGGGCCCGTCGTCAAAGGTCAAGGCGCAGGTATTGTAGTAGGAAAGATTATCCGTTTCCAGATAGGCTTCCTCCGTCATCATCTCCCGGATCTGGGGATAGAACAGGGTCACCTGCATCAGGGTATGCTTATCTTCATAGAGCAGATCCGCCGGATAATGCAGCACCAGGCTCATGCCGTGAAGCGTAAAATCCGCCTGTTCCAGCGCTTCCCGGGCACACAGGGCCTCCAGCTTCTCCGCGTCGGGTTCCTCCTCCGGCCAGAAGGCGGTCAGTCCCTGCCGCACCGTTTCCGCCAGAAAGTTCCAGGTTTCCGGAGCCTCGTCAAAGATATCCGCCAGGGTAATCCGCTCTCCCGTAGCCATGTTATAGGTCCGGGTTTCGATCGCTTGCTCCGTCAGCTTCTGGCGGTACTGGGTCCGGGCCTGAACCAGGAAGCTGAGCCAGGTATGCCCCGTCCGGCTGTACCGGATCTCCACGTCCAGCCGGCTGTTCCCCTTGTTGTTATTCTTCTGGGCCGGAAGGGCCGGTCCCTTCTCCTCCGCCCAGCCCCGGGCGATGCCGTTAATCTCCTCCGTCACGGCTTCGTTTGCGGTTTCCACCTGCCACAGCCGCACCACGGATTTGTTGTCGTTCTTCGATTCCGTGTATGCATTGGTAACCCTGTGCCAGTCGGAGATGGCCTCTCCCATCGAAACGGCGCAGCGCAGAAGCAGCAGCGCCGCCAGCAGCAGGAACACCTGATATTTCATACGCTTCATCTGTTTTCTCCGATTCGTTGATGCTCTTCTGTCCCTTCCGAAAAAAGCCGGGTTATCCTCCCCGCCGGTATAAAAAACTGCCGGAATCTCAACAGAAATCCCGACAGAATTATAGGGACTGTTCCGCCTCCCGTCAAGCGCCGGCCCGCGAAGCCGCCGGTTACGGGTTCGGTTACATGAACGGTTACGCAGCGGTTACGCGCAGCCCGCTCCGCCGGTTACATAGCCGGTTACAGGGCGGTTACATGCTCGCCGTGCCGGCTCTTCCGAACCGGCCGCGGCGCGCCGCATCGGGGCCTGCCGGCTGTTACAGCCTGGTTCCCCGGTCCGCCTTCATCACCTTCATCAGCCGTTCGCCGACCAGCAGCGCCAGCAGGATGCAGATCAGGGTATCGGGAATCAGATAGGTGCCGTTATACACCAGGCTGGCCCAAGGCGCCGTATCCCAGAACATGATGCCCGCCAGGGTCGCGGACAGCGCCCGGCCCATGGCAGCGATCACCATGGCCAGATACAGGCCCCACTTCTTCGGAAAATACTTCGCCAGGCCCGCCAGTCCCAGCGCCGCGAAGGCCAGCAGATAGTCCAGGGCGAACTGCCATACATTGGCGAACCAGCCCCCCTGGAAATACTGCAGCACCCCGTAGGTCAGCCCCGCCAGCAGCCCCGGGCCTACCCCGAAGACGGCGGAGAAGAGCATAATCGGCAGCATGCTGCCGGGGGTCACGGAACCGCCCTGGGGCATCCGGAAGAGCCGGACGCAGGACAGCACGAAACTCAGCGCGATGCACAGGGCGCCGTAGGCAACCGCTTTGGCATTCCAGGCCTGCCTGGACCGGGTAATCACCAGGAAGGCCGCCGCCAGGGCCGCCACCACCAGCACCGCGATCCAGACCGTTCCGGGGGTCTCTGTGAATTTTTCCAGCAGCTCCTGCCCCCAGGTGGGCGTGCTTTCCGCGGCCTCAGCCGCCTCCTCCGCCAGCGCGGTGCTTAGAAACAGATTCAGCATGATGTTCCTCCTTTTCTTCGCGCAAAACAAAAACCCGCGTTTTATCGCGGGAGAAAAGCTCGGCATGGTTTACTTTGCCCAAGGCAACGCCCCACTGGGGCGATGCTCGCTTCGCTTTCCGCGCCTTCAATCGTCGCCGGCCCGCCTTGGTGCGGCGGCCCTGCTCGTTTCGGGCAAGAAGCTCTGCTCGCTTTGCCTGTAGCAACGCCCCACAGGGGCGATGTTCGCTTCGCTTCCCTCCGGTAGGATGACCTACACAGGTTCCAAGGGTCGGACAGATTGCCCTCTCAGCCGCCTTTGCGACTCCCCCAGCGCTGATCCCTTCGGATCGTAATGATTATATCACTGCGCGGTCCTTCTTGCAACCGGGCTCCAAAAAAACATTCCATATCCTCCGTCCCCAAAAAATTGCGGCCCAGGCCCGCGTTCTTTCCGTTCCGCTGATTTCGTCTAAAGAAAGAGGTCCTCCCCCTGCGAAGCCAAAACCGGTTCTTTCCCTTTGGCTGTTCCTGTGATATGCTAGGAGCGAGGAGTTGAATCGGACATGATGGAACTGCTGGCCCCCGCGGGGGGCATGGAACAGCTGCGGACCGCGCTTCGCTTCGGGGCGGACGCGGTATACGGAGGACTGCGGCGCTTCGGGCTGCGGGCCTCGGCGGACAATTTCGGCCCGGAGGAGCTGGCGGAGGCGCTGCGGCTTGTCCATGGCGCCGGAAAGCGCTTTTATCTGACCCTGAACATCCTTCCCCATGACGAGGAAATGGAAGACCTGGTTCGCGACGCCGCCCAGGCCCGGGAGCTGGGGGTGGACGCGGCCATCGTCAGCGACCTGGGGGCCTTCTCCCTCCTGCGGCAGCGGGTGCCGGAGCTGCCCCTGCACGTCAGCACCCAGGCGAATATCATGAACGCCGCGGCCGCCCGGGTCTGGACGGATCTGGGGGCTGCGCGGATCGTGCTCTCCCGGGAGCTGACCCTGGAGCAGATCGCCGCGCTGAGGCGGCAGCTGCCGGGGAAGGTGGAGCTGGAAGCCTTCGTTCACGGCGCCATGTGCATGGCGCACTCCGGCCGGTGCATGCTCAGCGATTATCTGACGGGGCGGGGCGCCAACCGGGGCGCCTGCACCCAGCCCTGCCGGTGGGAATACACGGTGCTGGAGGCCAAACGCCCGGAGGAACCCCTGCCCGTGCTGGAGGACGAAAGGGGAACCTACATCTTCTCCGCCTATGATCTGAATATGCTGGAGCATCTGCCGGAGATGCGGGAGGCGGGCATCGCCTCCCTGAAGATCGAGGGGCGGATGAAGACGGATTACTATGTGGCCGTCGTCACCCGGGCTTACCGGGCGGCGCTGGACGCCCTGGAGCAGAGCGAGAAAGCGTACCGGGAAGCCCTGCCGGCGCTGCGGGAGGAACTGGATAAGGCCAGCCACCGGGTAAGCAACACCGGGTTCTATCTGGGCGCTCCGCAGCCCTCCTCCGGCGCCGGACACACCACCCAGACCATGCAGTATGTGGGCCGGGTCCTGGAAACCCGGGAGGGGTGGCTTCGGATCGAGATAAAGAACCGCATCGATGCCGGCGACCGGCTGGAGCTCCTGTCCCCCGGCGGCGTACAGGAGCTGACGGTATCCCGGATTCTCCGGGAGGATACGGGCGAGGAGGTTTCCCGCGCCACCGTGGCGGGGCAGCGGATTCTGATCCCCGCCCCCTTTCCCGCGGAGAAGGGAGACTATCTGCGTAAGCGATACGCCGACCCAGCCCGGCGCTGAGCCCCGGCGGATCGGTGTCGGTCCGCCGTCCCCGAAATCATAAGCCGCGGAAAAAGCCCAGCGCCGGGAAGCAGAAAAAATAAAGTCCGTACTTGAAAAGGCAATCAATAGGTAGTAAAATTTTAAGAAGTATATTTTCTGTTCGCTGAGGAATTGCTGTTCCTTATTTCAGAAACGGAAAGACATGTTTGTTAAATGTAAAAATCCGGGCACATGAATCGTGCGGCACGGTCTATGGAGCCTTCGGAACAGGGACAGGATAATCGGGAAAAAGCGATGATAAACACAACAACAGCCTCAACCGAACCGAAGCCTGCGGGAAAAAAGCGGGCGGTCTCCAGATTCCTTTTGACTGTTCTGATCGTTTTGCTCGTGCTTTCGCTTCTGCTCGGCGCAGCCGCTGTCTTTTACGGGCAGTATACGCGGACACATTACCTCGTCCGCTTCTACCAGGAAAGCTCCGAAAAGATCAGCCGGAACATCCGCCTGGCGGTCATCTCCGATCTTCATAACCGGGAATACGGAGAGAGCAACGAAATGCTGATTTCCGACCTGCGGGCGCTGAAACCCGATCTCATCCTGTTTCTGGGGGACCTGGTCATCCGGGAGGAGAATGATTACAGCCCCATGCTGAGGCTTGTTTCAGCCCTGAAGGAGATCGCGCCCTGTTACGGCGTCCTGGGAAACCACGAGAGCGAACGGATCTATTCCCGAGGCGATCAGGCGCTTCCGGAAGCCTTTGAAAGCGCGGGGCTGAAGCTGCTGCGCAATGCGCTGGAGGAGGTTCAGGTCGACGGGAACGCGGTTCAGCTGATCGGTGTGGAGGGCACGGCTTACGGCTTTGAAGCCTACGGCGGCCGGGAATTCATGGAGAAAACCGCTGTCAGCCCCTCCGCCTATCGCATTCTCATGACGCATATTCCCATTCTCTTTAAAACGGCGTTGTCAGATTATGATTTCGATCTGGGCCTTGCGGGGCACGTGCACGGCGGACTTGTAAGAATTCCTTTACTGGGCGGCCTGTATTCCGGGGAAGAGGGATTATTCCCGAAGCTCTGTGCCGGAAAATACACGCTGGACAGGCAGCAGTCCCTGATCATCAGCGCAGGACTCGGCGATTCCAGTCCCTTCCCGCCGCGGATCAACAACATGCCGGAGCTGCTTGTGATCGATATCGGCCGGAAGGATTGATTCATCCTCCGCACCCACCCGGGAATCCGGAAAAAAGGCCCGCCGCCGTCTGAGACGGGCTGATCAGCAGGAAGGAGCAACAGGACATTGCAAGAAGAAAACAGATTGAGGAACGTTGGCGGCGCGGCGGTCTCCGTCGTCCCGGGCAAGGGATGGCGCAGCCTGCAGCATGCCTTTGCGGCGTTCCGGAAGCGGTGGGGCCTCGTGCTCATCTGCTTCCTGCTTCTTTTCCTCGATTTATGCGGCTTTTCCTATTACAGGAGCTTCCGCACGGCCAGCACGACCCTGTCGCTGGATTATGAGGAGGCCTCCAGGGGGCTGACCCCCAACGGAACCCGGTTCAACATCTTTGAGATTCAGAGCGCCGAGGTTATGGAGCGCCTGATCGATTACGCCGGCCTGGAAGGAAAGATCCGTCCGGACCAGCTGAGCGAATGCGTCCGCGTACAGCCGACCCACAGTAAAAACATCAGCAACAACGTGTATTATATCAGCACCTCCTATGTGGTCACCTTTACCGACAGGGGGACCGTCGAGGGCCGGACTCCGGAGGACATGCTTTCCCTCCTCTGCCGGGCCTATCGGGAATACTTCGTGGAGCACTACGGCTTCAACCCCTCCATTCTCTCTTTTAACGTGGATGATCTTCAATTCAGCGATGAATATCTGATGGCGGTCAACCTGCTGGAGCTTAAATGCACGCAGCTGCAGAACTATGTGAGGCTCTGTGCCCGGAACAGCAAGAACTATCAGGATCCGAATACCGGGATTACCTTTTCCGCCCTGGAGCAGCAGGCGAAAAACCTCGCGTCCTACGATATCGCCACCCTGCGCTCCTATGTAATCGAAAACGGCATCGCCAATGACCGGGCGGAGATGAGCAACATGCTGAACTATAAAATCCGGATGGACCGCCTGATGTATAACAAGCTGATGGCGGCGTACGACGAGGACCGCAGGGGCATTCAGATGTATGATGCCGCCATGAGCGCCGCCGTCATGATCCCCACCCGGGATAAGTCGATGAATTACTATATGTCCAGAACAAAAACCGGGATGGACAACATGGCAATTCACGCGGATCAGCAGCTTGCGGGAGCCATGGAACGAATGGAGCAGATCCGATATAACACATATCTCGCGGAGAAGCTGGAGGCCGCCCCGGAAGACGGGACCAGGGCCGCGAGGGCGGATGCCATGATCCTGAGCATCCGGGAAACACTGGAAAAGCTCGCCGCGGACATCCGGGCGCTGGACAGCGCGTATACCAGCACGAAGGCCCGCAATTTCATCGGCTTCAGCGACGGGGAGGGCGCTTCCGTCGCCAGCCGGATCGGCCTGGCGCAGTCGTTCCTCTGCTCCCTGCTGGTCCTGGCCGCAGTGTATGTCCTGGTTTTTCTGCGCATATTTCTTTCGGATAAGGAGAAAGAAGTATGAGAAAATTTAATGTTTTGCGGTATCTGAAACAGTTCAGCGCGCTGATCTTCGTTTTCGCCCTGCTGGGCGCTGCGGCCATCTATATTTATGGGAAAACCCAGCAGCGCTTTGTGGCCTCCGCCGTCATTCAGTATACCAACGACGGGGCCAAGGCCGGCTATACGCCGGACGGAAGCCCCCTGAACGTGGAGGAAATCTATTCTTCCACGGTGATCGACGCGGCCCTGGCCGATCTTGGATACCAGACCAATATCGATTCCATCCGCTCCAGCTGCTATGTGGAGGAGATCATCCCGGAAGAGCAGCAAACGCTGAATGCGGCGCTGCTGGAAAAGGGAGAGGATCCCTCCTACATCACGGACACATACCGGGTATATTTCATCGGTGACAATGATACCGGCGAGGAATACGCCTGGAACATGCTCGACGCGATCATCAAAAACTACTGCGAGTTCTACGCGGAAAAATATGTGGAGGAGCAGCTGCAGAACAACGGCGTTTCCTCCCTGTCCCAGCGGGAATACGACTTTATCGAAAGCGCCGAGGTGCTTGATGCCTCCATTTCGGAAATGCTGGATTATCTGCTCAGCAAGCGGACCGCCCACCCCTATTTCCGCTCCACCGAAACGGGCTATACCTACGACGATCTGTACCGGATCTATTCCTTCCTGTATAATTACGAGCTTCCCAGCCTTTATGCCGCGATTCTGAGCGACGCGGAATCCAGCGATATCGACCTGCTGGCGAACCGGCTGACCATGGAGTGCGAGGATATTCAGCTGGAGATCGATAACCGGCAGGAACGGGCCGGCCATCTCAAATCCCTGATCGATACGTATATTGGCAGCAACCGGAACATGATGGATTACCACTATCACATCTCCCCCGGCGGAGAGGAATCCGGCCGGGAGGTCATCACCGGCACGGAATACATTCTCAAGGACGTGGAGGATAATCCCGAAGCCGGCGATACGGAAACCACCTATGACGCGCTCATTCAGCAGTATGTGAAGCTGAACATCGAAATCCATCAGAAAGCCCTGGAAAAGGCCCACAAGGAATATCTGCTTTCCGTCTTCGAATCCGCGCCGGGCGCTGGAGAGAAAAGGTCCTTCAGCCCCGAGGAGCTCCGGGAAAAGCTGGCGCACTGCATCCGTCTGGCGACGGAATACTATCAGTATGTGGAAAACACGGGCCATGAGCTGAACCGTTATCTGAGCGCCAATTATCTGGCCATGCTCAGCAGCATCAGCGTTCAGCCCACGGTGAATCTGAAGCTGTACCTGGTGATTGCCATCATCCTGTTCGCCCTGGTCGGCGGCATCG
>CAZMFY010000072.1:0-10076 GCA_964565635.1 uncultured Oscillospiraceae bacterium | reverse complement strand
CCGGATTCCCAGCTTCTCCCAGATGGGCAGGGAGATCAGGCCCTCGCGGGTAATCTGCTCATCCTCCACCAAAACCATGGTGACCTTCGTTTTCATCGCTTCCTCACCGCGTCCTGTTCACAGAAAATGCTGTTCATCCGGCCCTGAAACCCGGATCACCGGGAGGGAGACCTGACGGGGCGACCAGCCGCGGATGCACTGGCTCATGGCTTCATTGCCGTAATAGGGAGACAGAATCAGCAGATCACAGCAGCGCAGAAGATATGCTAATGTTTCCTCGGCATAATCATGCCGGCAGCTGATGCCCACCGGCTGCTGAACCTCGCATTTTTTGATGTAGCAGTACAGCTCCCTCAGCCACCGCTTCTCATAGCAGGTGGCCAGAATCGGATCCTCCGCCTCCTGCCGGTATACGCCCAGCGGCTTTCCGCAGGTCTCCCAGATCAGCACCCGGGGATCCTCGCTGTGGGCCAGGCAGATCTCCTGCATGAACCGCTCATAGTATCCATCCGCGTATGCCCAGCTGAAGTCGGGAATCAGCTGCTCCAGATAGGTACCGCCGCAGTCCCGCTTCGCGTCATGATACCGGTTAAACAGGCAGCTAATGACCTTCAGGCCAAGCCGGTCCGCGATCGCCAGCCGCTCCTCAAAGCGCCTCGCGTATTCCTTCGGGCCGCGCTGAAAGGCTTCGAAGGAATGGGTGATTCGGATGGCATTGCAGTCCGGGCGGCGCGCCTTCAGGGCGGACAGCTCGGATCGAATCTCCTCCGCGCTCACGCGCCGCCAGTGATCAATCAGCATATCGGCTACGGAAGGATAATAGTCTATCGCCTTGATCTCACAAGCCTTCATCCGTGCCCCTCCTCAGCAGAATTCATTCAGGACTTCCAGTCCCGGACGAATCTGCCCATATCGATCCAGAAAATTGAACTGGCCCATATCATGCTGGATCCCGCCGAAATGCGGCGCGTGCAGATCCGCCACCTGGCTGTGGGCCAGCGCGTGGGCCACAAACCCAATCTCCCGCCGGGTATACTCCGTCAGGGTGGCGCGGATGTTTTCCGCGAACACGTCGTCATCAATGGAGCCCCAGCAGCATTCCGTAACCAGCAGCGGCTTATGTTTCGAGGCCGCAAACTGCTTCTGCCAGTCCAGGTGTGCAATCACCTCGCGGCAGAAGGCCTCATAGACCCTGAGATCGGGCTTGCGCTGCAGATAGGGATGAATCATCAGTACGGTGCTGATCGGCTCCACGATTTCCAGCATTTCCCGCAGCGGCGCCCCGTGGATGGATACACCGATGTGCTGCGTGACGCCAATTTCATCCAGGCATCTCCGCATTGCTGTCAGCCAGTCCGTGAGGCAGTCCACCACCGGACGCATGTCGTCAAAGGAGCGGTCGAAGGCGTAAGGCTCGTTGCACAGATCCCAGATCAGGATTCGGGGATCCTGCCGGTGCGCGCCGCACACGTCCTTCAGATAGGGCTGATAGAAGGCTTCCTCCCGGCCGATGGTGCCGGGAAGCAGCCGCTCCATAAAGATGCCGCCGTTGTCGCAGAAGGTGTTGTGCCAGCGGTTGAAAAGGCAGGCAATCACCTTCAGCCCCAGGCTGTCACAGATGGAAAGGGCGGTCTCGAAGTGCTGGAGGAACTGCTCCGGAATCCGAATGTAGGCATCCCAGGAAAGCCACAGGCGGATGGTGTTAATGCCGGGAAAGGCTTTTTTACCCCAGCCCAGCTCCCGCTTAAACGCCTCTGCGTCAAACCAGCGCCAGGCCTCATAGCTGTTGCTGGCGTAGCCGGGCTGATAGTTAAAGCCCCGGACGCTGCTGAATTCATCCTTCGCCATGGTTTCCTCCTCTACAGCAGGCACACGCAGGTAGGCCTCGGCAGCGGGAGGCTGAGCTCCGTCTGCCGAAGGCTTTCTCTCTCGCTGTCGATTTCCAGCACGGTCAGCAGCGAGGATTCCTGGTTGCATACGATGATGTGCCGGCCGACAACCTCAAAATCCCGGGGCACCCGGCCGCCGGTGGGGCAGCTGTCCAGCCACTGAATCGTCCCGTCCTCCCGGATTTGATACATCGCAATACTGTCCTCGCCCCGGTTGCTGACGAACAGCCTCTGATCCTGAATCCGGATGGCCGCGGCCAGCCCGCCGGTTCCCTCCGGAACCGTATTGACACGCTGGATCAGTGTATATCCGTCGCCGGAAGGTCTGAGAACGCATATTTCGTTATGCAATTCGCTGACGATATACAGAAAACCTTCTTCCCCGAAAGCGAAATGCCTGGGGCCGGTGCCGGGCGGCAGCTGAATGGTCTGCCTCTCCTGCCGGATCCTGCCGCTGTCCTCCTCCGCAGGGCTGACATAGAGGCTGTCGCTGCCCAGATCCACCAGCCAGGCTTTCCCCCCGCGGAAAGCGGAAAAATGCATATGAGCCCTCTCCTGCCGCTGGGGATGTACGCTGCCGCCGATCAGCTTTTCCGTCTGGACCGTGGTCAGCAGACCGTCCCGATCCACCTGGTATGTTGCGAAGCTGCCGTCCGTATAGTTGCATACAACCAGCGTTTTCCCGTCCGGCCACAGGCACAGATGGCAAGGGTCGGCTCCATGGGAGGACAGTCTTTGCCGGACGGTCAGCTGACGCCCCGCAAATCCGGCGGAGAGGACGTTTCCCTCCGGCGTCAGCTCCTCCACGATGAACAGATGCTCTTTTGTTCCGTCATGGATCAGGTAGGAGGGATTGTTGAACCCGCGCCAGCCGTCAACCTTGATCAGCCGGTTTTGCTCCGTATCCAGCTCGATCAGGCAGACGCCCTCTTCATCCGGGCGCGCATACGAACCTGTCAGGAAAGGGATACGCATTTACTCACTCCTTTTTCGCGGGGCGGCCCCATCCGGCGGGGCTGATGCCGGCCTGGCCGGCGAAGCCCTCCGGCATGCCGGGGAGGATCAGTCCGCCGTCCACCCGCAGCGTGACGCCGGTAATATAGGATGCCTTCTCCGAGGCCAGGAACAGGACGGCATTGGCGATATCCTCCGGGGTACCGCTGCGGCCCAGGGGGATCAGTTCGCCCACCTCATCCCAGAAATCCGATGTAATTTCCCTGCTCTTGTCCGCGTATTCCGGACGCCAGAAGTAGTCCCGCTGTCTGCCTTCGGTCATGGCGGCCAGCTCCGCCTTGGTGCGGATGCGTGTGGCGCCGGGGGCCACGTTGTTGATGCGAATGCCATAGGCGGAAACATCCAGGGCAAAGGCCTTAATGGCGTGGTTCAGTGCCGCTTTCAGCCCGCAGTAGACGCCGCACTCAGGATACGCCCGCTCCCCGCGGGAGGAGGTGATATTGATGATGCTGCCCCGAACCTTGTGGGCGATCATATGCCGCGCGGCGTCCCGCATCAGGATGACGAAAGTCCGAAAGTCCAGGGTCAGCAGATGATCCAGATTTTCTTCCGTAATTTCATCCAGCGCCTCGCAGATGGTCAGGCCCGCGTTGTTGATCAGCAGGTCCAGCCCACCCAGCGCATCCACAGCCTGCTCAAAAAAGCGGTGGGCCGCATCCGGCTGCTCCAGGGAGGCCTGAAACACATAGCATTTCGTACCAAAGCGCTCGGCCACGTCCCTGGCCACCGCTTCGGCCGCGTCCTTGCTCCTGGCGTAAGTAATGGCCAGGTCGTATCCGTTCTCCGCCAGCGCGCAGGCCAGGCCTTTCCCGATGCCGCTGCTGCCGCCGGTGATGATTGCTTTCCTGTTCATATGAGCGCCCTTTCTGCTGCCCAAGCCTTACTTCAGCAGCGAGGTAATATTCTTCATGTAGGCTGCCACCGCGTCGTCAATGGGATGGAGATCGGAATTCGGAATCATCCCGTGGGCGTCGCTGTAAGCAATGACGGCCCGCATGCCGTCCTCCAGGCTGATGGAGGGTCTGAATTCGGGAATGTCATGATAGATCTTGCGATGATCGTAGATCGTGTTGTAGCCGAAGATGTCGGTGGTGAAGCCACGGCCCGCGTAGCCGAGCTTCTCCAGCGCTTCCAGCGGCACACAGACCATTTCCACCTCTTTGCCCAGCACCTTCATGCCGGTCCGGTAATAATCCCGCCACTCAATGAAGCCTTCCCGGACCAGGTTATAGGCCTGACCGATGCAGTGCTTCTTCCCCAGCGCGCCCACATAGCCCTTCGCCGCGTCGTCCACGTGGAGCAGCTGGTGCGGGGTATTGCCGCTGCCGCAGAGCAGAAGCGGCTTGCCCTTCCGGATGCGGTCGATCCACAGGTTGGTCTCCCCCACGTTGCCAACCATGCCCACCTGATTGCCGTAGGTGCTGGAGGGCTTGATGATGGTGATCGGGAAACCGTTTTTCTCGTAGGCGTCCATGAAGGCATGATCTGCCGCGGCCTTTCCTTTGCCGTATTCCGTGATCGGGCGGAGCGGATGCTTTTCATCCACCGGCAGATAATCATATTTGACGCCGTAGGTACAGGTGGTCGAGGTAACCACAAACTGCTCCACATCCCGGAAAGCGCGGATATCGCTCTCCGCGTCCGCCTGATCAAAGCAGATCATGTCGATGGCGTAATCGAAGTGCTGCTCCTGCATGGTCTTCTCAAACGTCTCCCGGTCCATCCGGTCCCCCTGAATCAGATGAACCGCCTCCGGAATGACCTCCGCCTTCGTTTTGCCTCTGTTGAAGCATGTCACATCATACCCTTTTTCCACCAGCAGCCTGGAGATGCTGGTGCTGATATTCCCGGTTCCGCCGACGATGACTACGCGTTTCATAAGCATGGCCTCCTTATTGAAAAAACGGTCTGTTTGGGTTTTCGAATGGATGCGGAAAAAACCGTTGTGCGCTGATCAGCCCTTGACCGCGCCGATCAGTGCGCCTTTAATAAAGTATTTCTGCAGGAAGGGATACAGAATGAGGATCGGCAGTGTGGAGGCCACGATCGTGGCGGAACGCAGCGCCTCCGGCAGCAGATTCATCATGGTGTCACTTGATTTATAGCTGAAATCATCCGTATTGTCCACCACAATATCCCGCAGATAAACCGGCAGGGTCTTCAGGGAAGTCCTGGTATTGAAGATGACCGGCCAGAAATAATTGTTCCACAGGGCCACGGCCACGAACAGCGTTACCGTCGCGATGACCGGAGTGGAAAGCGGCAGCACGATACGGACCCAGATGGTCAGATTGCTGGCCCCGTCAATCCTCGCGGATTCCTCAATGCTGTCCGGCAGGCTTTCGTAGAAGCTTTTGATCATCAGCATGCAGTAGACGTTGATGGCCCCCTGCATAATCAGCACCCTCAGGGTATTGGTCAGCTTCAGCTGGCGCATGATGATATAGGTGGGGATGGTGCCGCCGCTGAACAGCATGGTGAATACAAAGATCAGCAGAATCGGCTTCCGGAAGGGCAGATTGCTCTTGGACAGCGGATAAGCGGTCAGCGCCGTCACAAATACGGTCAGCAGCGTGCCCAGAAGGGTTACGATCAGTGAGTTCTTGAAGGACATCATGAAGGTTCCGGAACTGATGACGTATCTGAAGGAATCAAACTGTAACCCTCTGGGAAAGATGGTCACGTTTCCGGAGATGAGCGCCCATTCGCTGCTGAAGGCCTTGGAGACCACGTGCAGCAGAGGGATCAGCGCCAGCAGGCTGACGATCGTCATGATCACGGTCACTGCGATATCAACCGCCCAGTCCTCGCGGGTACGCTTGATATGGTTGGAGTGTTTCTTCATTTTCCGTATCCTCCTCCCCTACCAGATGCTGCTGTCCGTCAGGCGGCGGCTGACGCGGTTGCTGATCAGGACCAGTGTGAACCCGATGATGGAATTGAACAGATCCACCGCCGTCGAGAAGCTGTAATCCATCTTGCCCAGGCCCTTGCGGTAGACAAAGGTGCCGATCACGTCCACCGTATCGTAAACCACCGGGTTATACATGGCAAGGATCTGCTCGGTACCCGCTTCCAGCAGCTTGCCGATTCGCAGCGTAAACATCAGGACGATAGTCGGCATGATGGATGGGATCGTGATGGAAATGATCCGGCGGATGCGGCCGGCCCCGTCGATCATGGCGGACTCATACATGTCCTGACTGATGCCGGCGATCGCGGCGATAAAGATAATCGCGTCCCAGCCGGTCTCCTTCCATCCGTCCGTAAAAATGATCATCCATCGGAACCAGGCATTGGAAGTCAGAAAATTAATGGGTTTGATTCCGAACAGGTGGAGCGTTTTATTGACCAGCCCGCTGGGGGAAAGCAGCGAAACGAAGAGTCCGGCCACCACCACCCAGGACAGGAAGTGAGGCAGATAGATCAGCGTCTGCGCCGTTTTTTTGAAGGGGGAGCAGGAAATTTCATTCAGCAGAATGGCCACCAGAATAGCGCAGGGAAACAGGATCCCGATCTTCAGTCCGCTGATAATCAGCGTATTCCGAAGCACCTGCAGGAATTCTGACGAGCGGAAAAGCTTTTCAAAGTTCGCAAGCCCGACGAATTCACCCTGGCCGATTCCCTTGAAAATGTTAAAATCCTCAAAGGCAATCTGCAGGCCCCACATGGGCATGTATTTGAAGATGAACAGGAACACGAGGCCCGGAATCAACATGACATACATGTCCGCGTTCTTCCATACACGCCTCGCCAGAGCGGCCTGCTTTGTACGTTCCCTTTTAACTGTCGACACTTGTCAGACCCCCATCCGGAATTCATTATTGGAACCAGGCACCGTCTTCGCGCAGCATCTGCCTGAGCGCCTGCACGTCGATCTGTCGCGGTGATATGCCTTCTTTGGATGAAAGATACGCGGCGGTGCCGGCGGCCTGGCCGGTCACCAGGCACACGGGCGTCACCCGGATGCTCGCCTGCACGGCATGATCCGTTGAAATCGTTTTCCCGGCCACCAGCACGTTGCTGAGCCCCTTCGGCAGCAGGCATCGGTATGGAATGCCGTGGGATTCTCCGTCCTTATACCGCAGATCCCGCGCGGTGACCGATTCTTCCGAAACGGCGCCGCTGTTCACGTCGTTCTGCATCTGATCGCGCTCGGCTTCAGAGTTGTGAATGTCAATAAAATAGCAGCTGCGGGCAATCTCATCCTCAAAGGTGCGCCGGGCCAGATAGTCGTCCAGCACCAGCTGGTAATCGCCGACGATGCGGCGGGACTCCCGGATGCCCATCATTGCCCCGGTGGAGACCAGATGCGCGCCGGCGAAGGCCTCCGGCATAAATTCCGCCAGGGCCTGCGCAAACTGATGCGCCTGCCGCCGGCCGACAATCATGCTCTTTGAAATGCTCAGGGGATCCCTGGCGTCCACGCCCCAGATATGCGCGGCGTTGAAGCCCACGGTACGCGGACCTACCAGGCTGTTGCAGGAATGATAATCGTTAATCAGCGGGTATTTGTCGCTGTTGACGATTTTGAAGATGGGGCTTTCGGGCCGGTCCCAGTCCAGCAGCGGCTCCCCGAACAGATATGCGTATTCATTCACATTGCCAATGGTAAAACAGATGGAGGAGGGCTGTACTTCACCGGTTTTCTCATCGCCGTACAGGCATTCTCCGCCGGCATAGGCCACGATGTCCGCATCGCCGGTGCAGTCGATATAGACGGATGCCTGATAGGCGGTCAGCCCGGCCTGATTGGAGGCAATCAGATACCGGATTTCCCCCTTCTCCGCGTGTACGGCGCATATGGTTGTATCAAACAGCACATCCGCGCCCGCGCCGATGACCAGATCGTCATAGATGCGCTTCAGCGCTTCCGTATCGATGGGCACCCAATGGGTATCCCCCGGTTTCACGTGCGCGATGGCCGCATTGCTCTTTTCAAAAACTTCCTGCGCGATGCCGCGGTAAACGATTTTTTCCCCGTCGGAAAAAGGACACCAGAAGGGCAGTAAACCGTAGGTACCCATGCCGCCCAGACAGCAGCTGGCTTCAATCAGCAGCGTCTTCGCGCCGTGACGGCCGGCCGCGGCCGCGGCGGCGCAGCCTGACGGACCTCCGCCGACAACAATCACATCATAGGCGTCGTTGACGGTCATCTCCTTCTCAAAATGTACAGTACCCATGAACCCTCCTCTTGTAGAGAGTGGGATCCGTTTAACCGGATCCCACTCCATGTAATCCCTTGTAATGCTATTACTTGAGTTCGAAGGTGCTCCACCAGTTGTTGTAATCATCCACCAGCTGACGGCCGCCTTCCGCGTACCATTTCTCCAGGAAATCGCCCCAGTCATCCACGGAAGCCTCACCGGCGATCACGCGGATGCACTGATCCAGCAGCATCTGATCCAGCGCGTCCTTGTTGGCGGAACTGCCGAAGGTCGGAGCCATGGCCACCTTGGAGGTGACGTTGACGGCCTTCATTTCCTCGTTCATGTTCATGTACTGCCAGCATTCCCACTGACGCTGATCCTTCTGGGCACGGCACATCCACAGGGTGGACCAGTAGGTCGGACGGCCCGTGCAGAAGCTGATGGCCCAGTTCATATCGTCAAAGAACTTGGGGAGGATCGGAGAATAGAGGCCGTCCTTCAGGGTGTAGTGGACGCCTTCTTCGCCCAGCGTGAAGCTGACGAAGGTTTCCGGATCCAGTTTCTTTTCGAACAGGTCAATGGTCTCGTCTACATGCTTCGAAGCCTTCGGGATAAAGACCATCGCTTCGAAACCGCCCATGCTGGTGCCGATGCCGATATCACCGTTGGCGCCCTTCAGCGGGAACATGAAGCCGGTCTTCTGGTCAGGCTGGGTCGTCGCCATGGTATCGAACAGCGTGGGGCAGCTCCAGTAGTAAAGGGGAGCGATACCGGCTTTGCCGGTGGAATACTTTTCGGTCACATTCGCGGAGGTATTGGCCGGGAATCCCTGATCGATCAGGCCTTCCTGATACAGGCCCTTCATGTAGCTCAGGTATTCCAGCAAACGGGGATCTTCCGCCCGGTTAACCAGCTTGCCGTCCACCTCGTTCCACTCATTCGGGATGCCGAAGGCGCCGATCAGGCCAGGCACATAGACGCCGGTGCCGCTGCCCACCAGGGTAAGCGGGATCACCTCTTCCTCGGTGCCATTGTCATAAGCTTTCAGCGCGCGCAGCAGCTCGGTGAACTCGTCTACGGTGGTGGGGGCTTTCATATTCAGCTTGTCCAGCCAGTCCTGACGATAGAACATCAGCTCGCGGACTTCACCGTATCCGTCAAAGGACAGGGCTTCCATGCCGATGGCATACAGCTTGCCGTCGATGCTGAAGGTGTTGCGGGAATAGTCTGTAATGACAGACGCCAGATTCGGATGATCCTCCAGATAAGGAGTCAGATCTACCAGCGCCCCATCCTTGGCCAGATTCATGATCAGGTTCTGCGCCTCGGTGTTGGCCATGATGTAGTCATAATCCTCCGTATTGGGGACGATCATGCCCAGGGTGTCCAGCCAGTTGTCCGCCGGCAGCTGATCGTATTCGATCTTGTAGCCGGTTTTTTCCTCAATGACCCGCGCTGAATACAGCGTGTTCCGATCCAGCGGGCAGTTAGGTAACAGCGCATGCAGTGTGTCATCCGCAAATGCGCCGCCGATGCAGGTAAATACCATCACCAGCATCAGAAGAAGTCCCAGTGTACGTTTCATGCGATTCCTCCTCCTTTTTCGGTTGAGTAATAAGGTTGTCTGTGAGAAAATGCCTTCCCGCATTTATCTCAATCACTGAAAAGATTATAAAATGTCGCATTTGGAAAAGAAAGGTCCATTTTTTAACTAAAATGTCATTTTCTTATGAAACGTGGTGCCGCAACGTTTCTCTCATCCGCTGAACATGGCCTGCCATAAAAGATTGTTTTGAAAGTACTTTTTCCATTTCAATGTCCGACACGCAAAATACAGGGAGGCCGCGTCCCGCGGTCTCCCCTTTCTTATGGTTTCCGAATCAGCTGATATTACGGCCGGTGCTGCCCCGGGCCGCCTCAAATCGGCTCTTGACGGTAGCTCTTTAAATAGAGTATACTTTTCCTGATGTGCGGATGTGGTGGAATGGCAGACACCGGGGACTTAAAATCCCCTGCCCTCACC
>CAZMFY010000071.1:0-10153 GCA_964565635.1 uncultured Oscillospiraceae bacterium | reverse complement strand
GAATACTTCTAAAAGACCGAGGAAGGCATCAACGAATGGCTGGGCAACGAAAAGTATCCCTACAACAAGGATTTTGAAACTGGCAAAAAGGTGCTGGTGGATTATACCATGAACTACGCCAAGCCCACCTGCTGGTACTTTACCCCCAACACCCAGATTACCACCAATGAAATCCTCTTTACCGCCCTCCAGAGCGTATGGAGCGGCGAGCGCACCGCGGCGGATGTGATCAACGAAATTTATCCCGAACTGTGCGAAGCCATTGTTGTGGACTGATAAACGACCGATGAAGATCGGGGGAGCGCGCTTTGCGTTCCCCCGATTTCAAAATCATCCGAACGGGAGGGCCTGCGGAATGTCCGTCCTTTCAAAAAAGAGAAAGATCAAATACAACCGTGCGGAAACCATGGCGGCATGGATTTTGCTGCTGCCCTCGGTAATCGGCCTGACCTGTATCACCTACCTGCCCATGATTGCTTCCTTTGCCCTGAGCCTGTTCAGCTGGAACGGACTGGGCGAAATGAAGTTTGTGGGCATAGAAAACTATGTGCGCTTATTCTTAAAAGATACCAAGTTTTACGGCTCTCTGATTACGACCTTGGAATATGCTGTAATCTCTGTGATCGGCAGCGTGGTCTATTCCATGATCGTCGCCATGCTGCTCAACCGTAAAGTACCGGCGCGGGGCTTCTTCCGAGCGATTTTCTATCTGCCTTATGTGCTGCCCGCCCTGGCAGTATATCTGGGATGGAAATGGCTTTACGATTACAATCACGGTTTTTTCAATTATCTGATCAAGCTGTCCGGCGGCACATCCGTCAAATTTTTGGATTCCAGCGGGATGGTCACGCCGTCCCTGGCATTGATTGCCATATGGCTAAGCGGTAACCTGATCGTGATTTTCCTGGCAGGCCTGCAGAATGTGCCCCGCACATACCATGAAGCTGCAGAAATCGACGGAGCTAACGCATGGCAACGGTTCTGGAAGATCACCATTCCCTGTATGACCCCTATCATTTTCTACAACCTGCTTATGAGTCTCGTCAGCAACCTGCAGGTGATCACCCCTGCCCTGTCGCTGACCAAGGGCGGCCCGGGCACAGGGAGTTATTACATGTGTTATATGCTTTATACCCAGGCGTTCAAGTCCCATAAATACGGTTATGGCAGCACCATCGCCGTGATTCTGTTTATCCTCATCGCCATCTTTACGGGCATTCTTTTTGCCACCAGTACCGGCTGGATCTTCTATGAAGGAGATGATAAGGAATGAGCATGACAGCGGCGAAAAAAAGTTTGGCATCCCGGAAAAGGCGGGAAAAGACGGTGAATCTCCTTTGCCTGATCCTGCTCATTCTTCTGGGCCTGGTGGTCCTGTTTCCCATCTACTGGATTTTCCGTTCGTCCCTTATGTCCAACGGCGAGCTGTACGCCTATCCCCCTGCCTTTACGCCTCCGGCCTGGCGGTTCAGCAACTATTCAGAAACCCTGAAATCCTTTGAATATCCGATCTTCCTGGGCAATACAATGACGATCCTGATTCCCGCCGTGTTTGGTGCAGTCATCACCGCAACCATGGGCGGTTACGCTTTCGCACGGCTGCGCTTTCGGGGGAAAAAGCTCCTGTTTACCCTGTGCGTAGGCTCCATGCTGCTGCCCTCCATGGTCACGCTGATTCCGCTGTTCATCGCCTGGTCCAAGCTGGGACTGGTAAACACCTACTGGCCCCTGATCCTGCCCCACTTCTGCGGTGGCGGTGCGTTCAATATCTTTCTGATCCGCCAGTTCGTCAAGACGGTGCCGCGGGAACTGGACGAGGCTGCCACCATTGATGGTTGCGGCTTCTTCCGCATTCTGATCTTTATCATCGTACCCGCCATCAAATCCGCTATGATTGTGGTGGGGCTGCTGAAATTCATCGAGCTGTGGAATGATCTTTTACAGCAGGTCACCTATATCACCCGCCGGGACCGCTACACCCTGGCCCTGGGTCTGAATATATTCCGAGGCTCCTTTAATGATGACTGGAGCAGCATCATGTGCGCTACCTGCCTGTCCTTTATTCCCGGTATTGTATTTTATCTGATCGGACAAAGGTACTTTGTGGAAGGCATCGTGATGACCGGCATGAAGAACTGATGGAGGTGGGAACATGCTATGAGCATCCGGGAATTACCAATGAATAAGGTGCGGATTCAGGACGCTTTCTGGTCACCTCGCCAGTCGCTTATGACGGATGTGACCATTCCCTACATGGAAAAAATCCTGCGCGACGAGGTGCCCGGCGCGGAAAAATCCCACGCTGTCAGCAATTTCCGCATGGCGGCGGGAGAAGAAACGGGCGCGTTTTATGGCATGGTTTTTCAGGACAGTGACGTAGCCAAGTGGCTGGAGGCAGCGGCTTATTCCCTGGCGCTGAAATGGGACGAGGCCTTATCCCGGAGAGTGGATGAAATGGTCAGGATGATCGGCCGCTGTCAGCAGAAAGACGGTTATCTGAACACCTATTTCACCGTGAAGGAACCGGAAAACAAATGGAAAAACCTGCTGGAATGCCACGAGCTCTACTGCGCCGGACATATGCTGGAGGCTGCTGCTGCCCTGCATGAAGCTGCGGGGAAGGATGAGCTGCTGCATATCTGCGTCCGTCTGGCAGATCATATCTGCGAACGCTTTGGAAAAGAAGAGGGCATCCCCGGACACCAGGAAATCGAAATCGGCCTGCTGAGGCTATATCACGTAACGGATAATCCTCGATACCGGGACATGGCGCTGCGCTTTCTGAACCTGCGGGGTCAGGATCCGGACTGGTTCAAAAAGCATACGCCCCTTCACGCCGGCATTCATTACGGCGGATACGACATTTATCCGGAGGACACCCTTTATAATCAATCCGATGTGCCGGTGCGGGAGCAGACCGTGGCTCGAGGACACGCGGTACGTCAACTGTACATGCTCACCGCCATGGCTGACGCCGCCGCCGAAACGGGTGATCAGGCGCTGCTGGATGCATGCCAGCGGGTCTTTGACAATATTACGAAAAGACAGATGTATGTGACCGGAGCGGTGGGTGCGTCCGCTTATCATGAAGCCTTTACCGTGGATTATGACCTGCCTCCTGACCGGTGTTACGGGGAAACCTGCGCTTCGGTAGCCATGACTTTTTTTGCCCATCAGATGCTGAAAAACCGGGCGGACGGGCGGTATGCCGATCTGATGGAACTGGAGCTGTATAACGCTGCCCTGGCCGGGATGCAGCTGGACGGAAAACGATTCTTCTATGTGAATCCGCTGGAGGTGGATACCCGGGTGTCAGGCCGCGTTCCGGGGTATGAGCATGTATTGCCCCAGCGGCCTCAATGGCATACCTGTGCCTGCTGTCCGCCTAATCTGGCAAGGCTCATAGCCTCCCTGGGGAAATACCTGTGGAGCGAGGATGACCAAACCGTGTACAGTCATCTGTTCATCGGCAGCGAAGTGAGCACCCGCTTTGGTCAGCTTCGGGCGGACAGCCGCTATCCATGGAACGGAAGAGTCAAATATACGATTTTATGTGATCATTCCTTTACGCTGGCCATCCATATTCCCTGCTATGTGCAGGAATATACCTTGACCGTCAACGGGAAAAGGGAAAACTATCCCTTGCGGGACGGCTATGTGCATATCAGCCGCCCCTGGCAGAATGGGGATACCGCTGAACTGGTCTTTGATCTGCCTGTTCGGCGTATCTACGCAAACCCACAGGTGCGTTCCTGCAGCGGGAAGGTTGCGCTTGCACGAGGGCCCATTCTCTACTGCTTCGAGGAAGCAGACCATCCGGTCCCCGCTGGGGCCTTGATTCTGCCCGCAGACGCAGCGATCACGGCGTTCAGCCCCATCCCGGAACTGCCTGAAGATTTGATCGGACTGCGTATGACCGGAAGAAAAGCGTGGAATCAGGACTTGCTGTATTCTATGGTCCGCGCAGAACAAACACCGTGCGACATGACTGCGATTCCCTATTTTGCCTGGGGGAACCGAAAAAAAGGAGATATGGCTGTCTGGATCAGAGAAATCTGACGAAGTGCAGCGGGTATACTTCTGCCAGGCGTGTTTTATCGTTTTGGCTTTAACTGCAAAAACCCGGCGGCCTGCGAGACCCACCTACAGGCAGCCGGGTTTTTATATGATAATGAAAACAGGATTATTGCTTCAGGGCCGGAATCTGCTTTTCCACATGGAACAGGGGATAGCCCAGAATCCCGCAGGCGATGACTTCACCGATTCCTACGGTCAGCATCAGATACCAGAAGGCGTCAGGAACGCCGTATACCCGCTGGAGCACAATCGGGACGATAATCATATTGCTGAGGACCGGGGGAATCCAGGCCAGGATGGGCTTATCCTTCAGGCATCTGGTTCCGAGGGCGCCCAGCAGGGTAGCCAGGCTGCCGAAGATCACGTCCCAGAAGGCGCAGCCGGTGACCAGATTGGCGATCAGGCAGCCAACCGTCAGTCCGGGAATGGCGACCGGTGTCAGGCAGGGAAGCAGACAGAGGGCTTCCGACAGCCGGACCTGAATCGCCCCGCTGGCCAGTCCGAAGGCCGCGCTGACCATGGTCAGGACTACGTACAGGGCGGCAATCATACCGCCGATGGCAATTTGGAGACTCGGATTCTTTTTCATGCAGTTTACCATCCTTTAGTTTTGTTTTAGGAGAGGAAGGTCTCGAACTCTCCGCGCGAAAGGCGCCTGGGCATCATACCTGATTTTTCCGCATTTTGCAAGGGAAAGAGGATGATGAATCCGGAAAAACAGCAGGACCTTGCCCGAATATATGCCCCGCTGAATGCTGCCGGAGCTGCCGCAGCCGAAAAACGGGCAGGATTTGTCAAAAACAGGGCGTGGAGGCACCAAAATTCACAACTGACATCTTCCGCTGGACCTGCGTATCAAAGGGTGTCAGGACGATAGAGCCTGACGGAAAAAGAGATGAAAGAACGGAGCCCGGGAAGGGCATAGAGGAAAGGAAGGTACGGGAAAATGAAGAAGCTGATGACGATGGTGCTGGCGCTGGTGATGGCGATTGGCATGATGATTCCGATGTTTGCGAGCGCGGACCAGAAAACCCAGGATTATATGTGGGTCAACTGCGCGGACGGTAAAACCCTGAACGTACGGGAAACCCCAGATACCAAGGCGAAGGTGCTCTACCGGGTTGAAAGCGGCAAGAAGATCGAGATTCTCGACAGCACGGATGCCCAGGGCTGGCTGTACGTCCGGGTGGCGGGCAAGAGCAGCGGCTATGTGATGGCTAAATTCCTGGTGGCCGCGAAGCCCGGCAAATATGAAATCACCGAGCGCAGCGACAACTTTAAGGCTGTGACGCAGTACACCGTGACCGCCAAGGCGCTGAGCAAAAAGACCACCAACAGCGTCTGCCTGCGGACGAGCCCCAACAAGACCGCCCGGTCCATTCGCCGGCTGACCGCTGGGGATCGGCTGACCGTGGTTTCCGTAGGCAAGGTCTGGAGCAAGGTTGTGGATCAGAAGACCGGCCGCACCGGATACGTCGCCAACGACTACATCGCCAAAGTGTAAGACCGGAATCAGCGGATTCAGAATCCATAGAAACAGGGAGGCTGCGGATGCGCAGCCTCCCCTTCTGATGTTCGCGGTCTGAAGAGGGGGAATGAATCGATCTTAGGACAGCTCCTTCAGATAAAACCTGTTCATGGTACTGTGAATGACGGATTCCGGGCGGGCAATCTCCCGGAATCCGGTTTTTTCATAGAGATGAATCGCCGCCTGCAGATTGGTATGGGTTTCCAGATAGATCTGCCGGTATCCCATGCGCTTGGCCCGGTTTTCGATGAAACGGATCAAATCGTACCCGAGACCGTGCCCCTGGGCGTCTTTGGCCAGATAGAGCTTCTGAAGCTCGCAGCAGTCCGGCAGTCCGCCAAAGGCGGCCAGACCGATGCCCCCAATCAGCGTGCCGCCGGCCAGAAGGACAAAGTAGGCGTTTCCCGGCTGACGGTAGTATTCGGAAAGATGGTCCAGGGATTCATCATAATACGCGGTGCCCGGAATATCCAGATGATGCTCCTTCAGGCGGCCGCGGATCAGCGCGGCCAGGGGCGCGTCATATTCGGCGGAAAGAGGGACGAAATTCCGCCGGCCTGCGGAGGACCCCTTCAGCAGGTCTTTCACGACTTCCCCGGCAAGGATTAAGCCCGCGACGGAGGGCACGAAGGCGGTGGAACCGGGAATATCCCGGCGGGCGGTACGCTTGCCGGCCTCCTGCTGGCTGATCTCCGGACCCTCCAGGGGGCGGAGCGGCGGCTCCGTGGAATAGACTACCTTCAGATGCCGGATGCCGCGCTTTCGGCATTCGGTACGCATCACCCGGGCCAGAGGACAGACGGATGTGTCGAAAATATCCGCCACCCGGAAGGCCGTGGGATCGGTTTTGTTTCCGGCGCCCATGGAACAGATAATGGGGGTATTCGCGGCGCGGGCCGCTTCTACCAGCGCCAGCTTCCCGGCGACCGTGTCGATGGCGTCGACCACATAGTCATACTGCGTGAAATCAAACTGATCCCGGGTATCCGGCAGAAAAAAAGCTTTACGGCCGGTGACCAGGCAGTCCGGGTTGATGTCGTGAATCCGTTCCTCCGCTACGTCTACCTTGTATTTTCCGATGGTGCTTCGGGTGGCATACAGCTGACGGTTCAGGTTTGAAAGAGATACTTTATCGTGATCGATCAGATCAAGGGCGCCGATCCCGGAGCGGACAAGGGCTTCCACCACATAGCCGCCCACGCCGCCGATTCCGAATACGGCTACCCGGCTGTTACGCAGCTTTTCCATGCCCTCCGGGCCGAAAAGCATCTGCGATCTGGAAAACGGGTTCTGTTCTTCCATATTCATAACTCCCCTGCTGTTATTGATCGTTCAGCCTGCGCTCGATGCGGTTCAGCGTATTGAAGAATCGGTGTGTGGCGATCATGGGCCCCATGCAGAGACACCCGAGCATGTTCCACCAGAACATATGCCGCCAGGACGTATGCGGTCCTTCAATGCCCATCGCCGCGGCCTTGGCCTTCAGCTCTTCCGCGATGCGCGCCATCCAGACCAGGGTATAGATGAAGAGGGTCGGAATCCCCAGGAGATAGGCCTGCCAGTACGGCATGATCTTATGTCCGGTTACTTCTTCCAGCTCATGCTGCAGACCGCCGAGAGGCATATAAAAAACGAAGAATAACCCGGCGGTAAAGAAATCAATGAATCCAAGCCAGAAGCCCTTTCTGTTCGTGTGCCTGAATCTCATAAAACCCACGCATACCCCCGACGGCTTATCTCTTTCTCCCTGGGTCCCTGGGGGCGGCCTGATTCAGATTATCCGCCTTTGCTTTCACCGGGCGGACCATCGGCCTTTTCCGTTATTGTACCGCCGATTCCTTTTCTGTCAATGATCATCGTTGAAAGCGCAGCAGGGCCCGATCTGTTGCGGCTGTCCGGAGAATCAACCGCCTTCCCTTTCGATGATCCCGGCCTGTTTACAAATGCCCTGAGATAGCATAGAATACGAAGACTGTGGCTTTGCTTTCCGGTTTGAGCCACAGGCTTGTGTACATGGATGCGAAGGAAAGGGAATAAAGGATGCGGGACCGAAACCTATCGGGCTTCTTCTATGTGTTCTTTGCTGCGGTACTGTTCTCCATCGGCGGCATCTGCATTAAGATGATTCCGTGGAACGCCATGGCCATCAACAGCGCCCGGAATATTATTTCCGTGATCCTGATCGGACTCTATTTATGGGTCACGAGGCATCCCGTCATGATCAGCCCGGCGATTCTTTTCGGCGCCGTGTGCATGACGGGGACGACCACGCTGTATACGCTGGCGAATAAGATGACCACGGCGGCCAATACGATTGTCCTGCAGTTTACGGCGCCCATTTTTGTCATTCTGTTCACATGGCTTTTTTTCAGGAAAAAACCGCAAAAGCTGGATCTGATCACGGTGGGTATCGTGCTGATCGGGATTGCTTTTTTCTTTGTGGACGGCCTGTCCACCGGGAACATGACGGGAAACGCGCTGGCGCTGTTATCCGGTGTAAGCTATGCCGGTGTCTTCATGATGAACAGTTTTCATCGGTCCGATCCGCTTTCCTCCGTTTTTATCGGCCAGTGCATCAGCGCGGTGGTGGGGTTTCCCTTTCTGCTGCGGGAAACCGACTTCGGCCCTCAGGCGATGCTGGGGATTCTGCTCCTCGGAATATTCCAATTGGGACTGGCCTACATATTGCTGTCCAAGGGTTTGAAAAAAACCAGCGCGGTGACGGCAAGTCTTACCTCCGCCATCGAGCCGGTGCTTAATCCCCTGCTGGTGGCTCTCCTGTGGCATGAATATATATCGCCGACTGCCTTTGTGGGGGCGGGAATCGTTGTGGTTTCCATCATCGCGTATCAGATCCTTAAGGGAAGAAAGCCCCTGAACTGATTTTCAGGCACGAAACAGCACCGCCTTTTCTCCGCGGCGGGGAAAGGACAGAAGAGGCGGAAGGGCTGCGTCTTTTCCGCCATCCCCGTGCTGGTGTGGGAGGGGGGGACTGACCCTTCTGGCCACGGCCTTGCGCCCCCTGATGACGGAAGCGGCCCTGGGATATCTGAGCCTGGTGGGGTCGGTGCTGATCTTCTGTGTTGGCATCAATCTGATCTGGGGCAAAAAGATCCGGGTGGCGAACCTGCTGCCGGCGGTCATCCTGGCTGCGGCGGCCGCGTTTCTGCCCATCACGTTTTGAGAGAACGCGCCGGTCCGTCCCCGTACCCGCGGGGCGAGTCCAGCTGGATCGGCATGATGGATCAGATCGTCACGCTGCCGCCGTACCCGCGGGGTGAGTCCTCTCCCTGTGTTTTATATTGACAATGGTACTGCTTTTTGCTATGCTCTCCCCGCTAGCACAACAATACCTGTACAATCGGCGCTGCGGCCGTTTTATCCGCGATGATTGAGGATGCCGTTCGGCATCGCTGTCAGATCATCGATGAAGGAGGCGAAGGAATGACTTCTCTGCAGGTTCGGAGACTGACCTACTCCGCGCTTTTCCTGGCGATCGCCATGGTGCTTCCCTTTTTGACCGGCCAGATTCCGCAGGTTGGGTCCATGCTGAGCCCAATGCATATTCCCGTGCTGTTGTGCGGCTTTTTGTGCGGATGGCCCTGGGGGCTGTCGGTGGGGTTTGTGGCGCCGCTTCTTCGTTCGGTGATCTTCGGCATCCCCGCCATGTTTCCCGGGGCAGTGGCCATGGCCTTTGAGCTGGCTGTCTATGGCAGCCTGTCGGGCCTGCTCTATCACCTGCTGCCGAAGAAAAAATGGATGATCTACGCGGTTCTGGTGATTTCCATGCTGGCGGGGCGCGTGGTCTGGGGTATTGCAAGGCTGATTCTTGCGGGCTTGTCCGGAAACAGCTTTACCTGGGGCCTTTTTCTGGCGGGAGCGTTCACCAATGCGATTCCCGGGATCATCCTGCACCTGGTGCTGATTCCCGTTCTTGTGATGACCATGGAGCGGGCGGGTCTGTCTCTCAACAAATAAAAGGGAAGGCTGCCGGCGCCGCCGGAAGGGGAATCGGATCTGAAACGGAGATAAAGAAACATGCCAAACGATCAGTATTTTACCCGGGAGCCGGGAAGCGAATCCCGGCCGGCGGAGTGCGCCTTTGAATACCGGGGAAAGCCGCTGCGGTTTATTACGGACGCGGGGGTTTTTTCCCGGGGAGAGCTGGATACGGGAACCCGGATTCTGCTGAACGCCCTGCCGGAGACAATGGCGGGCGATATTCTGGATCTGGGCTGCGGATGGGGGCCCATCGGGATCAGCGTGAAATCCGCCTGGCCGGAAGCCCGGGTCCGGATGACCGATGTGAATCTGCGGGCCCTGGAGCGGAGCCGGGAAAATGCCCGGCGGAACGGTGTTTCCGTGGTCTGCACGGAGAGCGACGGGTTCTCCGCGCTGGGGGAGGAAACCTTTGACGCGGTGATTACCAATCCCCCCATCCGGGCGGGGAAACAGGTGATCTACCGGATGTTTGCGGAGGCCTGCGATCACCTGATCTCCGTATAAGCATGGAGGTACGAACTCATCAATTTTTTCGAATTCAGACGG